>NZ_JBHYMS010000064.1:0-41189 GCF_042743185.1 Inquilinus sp. NPDC058860
CCCCCGCCCCCTACCCCCCTCCCGCGAGGGGAGGGGGGACTCAAAAGGGACAACGTGCGAGTGCCGTAGGCCGCGGGTGGCCGGCGGGTGATGCGTACCCGCAGGCTGGGAGCCTGCGATGATCACCGTCGTTGATCTCGGCGGCACCAAGATCGCCGCCGCCCGGGTGATGGGCGCCAGAGTGCTGGATCGGCGCCAAGCGCCGACCCCGCGCGATGGAAAATTCGAGAGCCTGGTCGAGGCCGTCGCCGCCCTGGTGGCCGGCTGGGCCGACGGGCCGGTCGGCATCGCCACCACCGGCCTGGTGCGGGACGGCAGGCTCTCCGCCACCAACCCCGGCACCCTGCCGGTGCCGCCGGATTCGCCTCTGGTCGCGGCGCTGCAGGACCGGCTCGGCGTGACGGTGCGGGCGGTCAACGATGCCCAGGCCGCGGCCTGGGGCGAGTTCCGCCACGGTGCCGCGCGGGGCGTCGGGTCGATGGTGTTCCTGACCGTGTCGACCGGCGTCGGCGGCGGGCTGGTGCTGGATGGAGAATTGCGGGTCGGGCCGGGCGGCCTGGCCGGGCATCTCGGCCATGTCGTGGCGGTGCCGGACGGGCCTCTGTGCGGCTGCGGCCGGCGCGGCTGCGTCGAAGCCGTGGCCTCCGGCCGGGCCCTGGCCGCCGCGGCGACCAAGACCTTCGGAGTGGAGATGGACACGCCAGCCCTGTTCCGGCGGGCGGACCCGGCGGCCGCGGCGCTGATCGACCGTGCCACCGCCGCCATCGCCCGGCTGCTGGCCGACCTGAAGGCGGCGCTGGACCTCGACCTCGCCGTGATCGGCGGCGGCGTCGGCCTGGCGGACGGGTTCCTCGGCCGGGTCGAGCTCGCGCTGGCGGCCGAGCCGCGGCAGTTCCGGCTGCCGCTGCGCCCGGCCGCGCTCGGTCACGATGCGGGGCTGATCGGCATGGCCGGCCTGCTGGGTGCCGACCAGCCCCGCTGATCCTGCGTCAGGCCGCCGCCGCCGCCGTCCTGCGCGGCCGGATGCCGACCGTGATCATCACCGCGGCGACCAGCAGCACGAAGCCGGCGGCGGTGAACACGCCCAAGGCACCACTGACGTCGAAGATGGCGCCGCCGGCCGCGGCCCCGGTCGCGATCGCCAGCTGCACCGCGGCGACCAAGAGGCCGCCGGCGCTTTCCGCCTCGTCGGGGACGGTGCGGGTCAGCCAGGTCGACCAGGCCACCGGCACCGCGCCGAAGGCCACGCCCCACAGCGCCACCATCGCCGTGTTCGCCACCGGCGCGCCGCCGCCCACCGCCACCAGGCCGAGCCCGAGGACGCCCATGGTCAGCGGCATCAGCATCATGGTCAGCCGCATGCTGCGCTCGAGCAGGAAGCCGCCCAGGAAGGTGCCCAGGAAATTGGCGATGCCGAAGCCCAGCAGGATGCCCGACACGCCGGTGATGCCGACGCCGGTCACGGTCTCCAGGAACGGCCGGATATAGGTGAAGAAGGCGAAATGCCCGGTGAACACCAGCAGCACGGCCAGCATGCCGAAGCCGACCTGCGGCCGGGCCAGCACCTCGACCAGGGTGCGCAGCCGCGTCGTCCCGCTCGGCGCCATGCGCGGCAGCGTCGCGACCTGCACGGCCAGCGCCAGCAGCCCCAGGCCCGCCGCGATCACGAACACGCCGCGCCAGCCGATGATGTCGCCGAAATAGCTGCCCATCGGGGCGGCGGCGACGGTCGCGGCCGAGACGCCGCTGAACAGCAGCGACAACGCCCGCGGCACCAGCGCCTCCGGCACCAGCCGCATCACCGTCGCCGCCGACATGGTCCAGAAGCCGCCCAGCGCCACGCCCAGCAGCACCCGCGCCAGCAGCAGGGCCGGCAGGCCGGGGGCGAAGGCGACCAGCAGGTTCGACACCGTCAGCAGGATGGAGAAGGACAGCAGCACGATGCGCCGGTCGATCCGACGGGTCGCGGTCGAGACCAGCAGGCTGGTCACCAGCGCCACCACGGCGGTCGCCGTCACCGCCTGGCCGGCCAGGCCCTCGGTCACGCCCAGATCGGCCGCCATCGGCGTCAGCAGGCTGGCCGGCAGGAACTCCGCCGTCACCAGCCCGAACACGCCGAGCGTCATCGAGACGACCGCGCCCCAGGCCGGCTCCTCCCGCGCCGACGCCGCGCCCGTCCGCTGTGCTCCCTCGATCATGGGGACCATCCTTCGAAGAGTTTTGCTGAAGAGGATTTTGATGCAGTGCAGCAGAAGGTAGGATGGACTCTTCGGACGATCCATGCCAGATACTCCGGAATGTTTGATCGTCCGTCCGAATCGCGATCCGAGCCCTCGGCGCCGCGGCCGACTGGCCCTCGGACCTCCGGCGACCTGGTCAGCGAGCTGCTGCTGGGCATGCGCCTGTTCGGCGTGGACTACCGCCGGATCGCGCTCGTGCCGCCCTTCGGCATCGGCTTCGGCACCGTCGAGAACCGGGCCCAGTTCCACTTCGTCGCCCGCGGCCCGGTGGTCCTGCGCACCGCCGACGGCACGCTCCACACCCTCGGCTCGGGCGACGCCGTGCTGCTGCCGCGCGGTGGCCCGCACGAGCTGCTCTCCGCGCCTGACCAGGCCAGCCGCGACATCTCCAGCTTCGCGACCGAGACCTTGTGCAAGAGCGTCGGCGTCATCCGCGCCTGCCCGGAAGGCTGCGAGCCCGGCTCGGGCATGCTGATCTTCAGCGGCTGCATGGAGTTCGACCTCGGCGGCATGCACCCGCTGGTGGCGCTGATGCCGGAGGTGATGCTGGTCGGCACGCTGCTCGACCGCCACCCGGAGATCCTGCCGATGCTGGAGGCGATGGCGCGCGAGGCCTGCGACGAGCGCGCCGGCTTCGCCGCGATCCTGGCGCGGCTGGCCGATGTCGTCTCCGCCTCGATCGTCCGCGGCTGGGTCGAATGCGGCTGCGGCGACGCCAAGGGCTGGATCGAGGCGCTGCGCGACCCACGCCTCGGCCGCGTCATCGCCGCCATGCACCGCGACCCGGGCCGGGACTGGACGGTGGCGGAGCTGGCGGCGGAGATGGGCGCGTCGCGCTCGGTCTTCGCCGAACGCTTCCTGGCCGTCACCGGCCTGACCCCGCTGCGCTATGTGGCCGATCTGCGCATGCGCCTCGCCGCGCAGTGGATCGGCCGCGACCGGATGCCGATCGAGGCCGCGGCCCACCGCCTCGGCTACGGCTCGCAGGCCGCGTTCAGCCGGGCCTTCAAGCGCGTGATCGGCCGGTCGCCCGGGGCGGTCCGCGCCGCCCCCGCGGGCGCCGACGGTCAGACGTTCGAGCTGTAGATCGCGTCGACCACCGCGTCGGTGACCTGCTGCGTCGTGGCGGTGCCGCCGACATCCGGGGTCAGGATCCCGGCCCCGGTCACCCGCTCGACCGCCCGCATCAGCCGCCCCGCCGCCTCATGCTCGCCGAGATGCTCCAGCATCTGCGCCGCGGTCCAGAAGCTGGCGACCGGGTTGGCGATGCCCTTGCCGGTGATGTCGAAGGCCGAGCCGTGGATCGGCTCGAACATCGACGGAAAGCGCCGCTCCGGGTCGATGTTGGCGGTCGGCGCCACGCCCAGGCTGCCGGCCAGCGCCCCGGCCAGGTCGGACAGGATGTCGGCATGCAGGTTGGTGGCGACGACGGTGTCGATGCTTTGCGGCTTCAGCGTCATCCGGACCGTCATGGCGTCGACCAGCATCTTGTCCCAGGTCACGTCCGGGAATTCGCGGGCCACCTCGGCCGCGATCTCGTCCCACATCACCATGCCGTGGCGCTGGGCGTTCGACTTGGTGACGACGGTCAGCAGCTTGCGCGGCCGCGCCTGCGCCAGGCGGAAGGCGTAGCGCATGATCCGGCTGACGCCGACACGGGTGAAGATTGCGACCTCGGTGCCGACCTCCTCCGGCAGGCCGCGATGGGCGCGCCCGCCATGGCCGGAATACTCGCCCTCGGAGTTCTCGCGCACGATCACCCAGTCCAGGTCGCCGGGCCCGGCATGGCGCAGCGGCGAGGTGATGCCCGGCAGGATCCGGGTCGGCCGGACATTGGCGTACTGGTCGAAGCCCTGGCAGATCGGCAGCCGCAGGCCCCACAGCGTGATGTGGTCCGGCACGTCGGGCGCGCCGACCGCGCCGAAATAGATCGCGTCGAACGGCTTCAGGATCTCCAGCCCGTCCGCCGGCATCATCGCGCCGTGCGTCTTGTAGTAGTCCGACCCCCAGTCGAAGGTCGTCACCTCGAACCGGACGTCGCCGAGCCGCTGCTGCAGCGCCTCCAGCACGGTGATGCCGGCGGCGATCACCTCGGGGCCGATGCCGTCGGCGGGGATGGCTGCGATCGAATGGTCGCGCATGGGCGGGTCTCCTGGGACGAGCGTAAGGTCAGCGCGGGCCGACCGGAAGGGGGATGGGGCGGCGCGGCAGTGTCGCCGGGCACCTTAGGCTCGGGGTGTGCGGACCCTCAATCCGCGTTGGATTGTCCAAACAAATGATATAATCCGGCGCGGGCAGGGGAGACGGGATGGATCTGCACCAGCTTCGCTGCTTCGTCGCGGCCGCGGAGGAGCTGCATTTCGGGCGCGCGGCGCAGCGGCTGGCCATGCTGCCCTCGGCGCTCGGCCGACACATCCGCCTGCTCGAGGAGGATCTCGGCACGCGGCTCCTGGCCCGGACCACGCGCCATGTCACCCTGACCGAGGACGGCGCCGTCCTGCTCGACGAGGCGCGGGCCTTGTTGGCGCGGGCCGACGATCTGGCGACGCGGTTCCGGGCCCGCGGACGCAGCCGGGCCGCGACGCTGCGGCTCGGCGCCATCGACAGCGCCGCGGCGGGGCTGGTGCCGCTGCTGCTCCATGATTTCCGGGAGCGCCGCCCCGACGTCACGGTCCGCCTGGTCGAGGACAAGACCATCCGCCTGGTGCCGCGCCTGCTGTCGGGCCGGCTCGACCTCGCCCTGATCCGCCCGCCGGAGACGCCGGACAAGGCGCTGGAGATCCTGTTCCTGTTCCATGAATCCGCCGTGGTGGCGGTGCCGGAAGCCCATGTCCTGGCCGGCCGCGACCGGCTGGCGGTCGCCGATCTCGCCGGTGAGCCGCTGATCGTGCCGGAGCGCCGGTCGCGGCCCCACAGCCACGACCTCACCGTCAAGCTCTTCGCCGAGGCCGGGCTGCAGCCGCACATCGCGCAGGTCGCGGACGAGAAGCAGACCATCGTCAACCTGGTCGCGGCCGGGCTGGGCGTGGCCGTCGTGCCGCGCTGGACCGAGAGGATGGCGACCCGGGGCGTCCGCTACATCCCGCTCGAAGGGACCGGCGGGACCATGGACCGGCTGCCACTGGCGGCCGCCTGGTTGCGCGGCGCCCGCGACGCGGTGCGCGACGACATGATCGCGCTGCTGCGGTCAGGCCTGGGCCGCTATTCCGGCCAGGCCTGACGGGCGACGCCGATCTGGACCTTGTCGGGCGCTGATGTCGCCCTCCCGCGAGCAGGGCGGTTCGCAATAGAGAAATCTGGATTTTATCAATATTTCTCGATCAATATAAATATTGATGTAATGGTGATGCAAGAACTACAATGAAGGTCAGAATATGAGAGGCAAATTCATTTAAAATCGTGGGTGACGCGCTGAGGATCCGCATGGCGCGGCGCCGGCGATGACGAAGCCTCCAGCCCAAGGATGTGTGGCCTTTTCACGTTGGAGGCGACCATGCCGCAATTGAACATCTCGACGATCTGCGATCGCATTGCCGTACAAGCGCCCTATTTCGCTTTTGGCGAACTGGAAGCCCTCCCGGAGGGGGCCGTTCGTGGCGTCTTCGCCTCGGAGCAGACGGTCGGCTACGAGCGCGGGCCGGTCGCCTCGGCCGAAATCGGGCGGCATCTCGCCATCCTCGGCTCCTGCGCCGCGGTGGCCGGGCGGGCGACGGAGCGCATCTACTATCTCGCGACCAGGGCGCGCTTCAGCACCCTCGATGGCGTCCCGCCCAGGGGCGCGGGGCGAGGCTTCGAAGCGACCGCCGAGACGGTGAGCCAGGACCGGCGGTCCCTGACGGCGCAGGCGATCGTGTCGGACGGTGCGCCTTTCGGCCATCTGCGCTGCGAGTACCAGGCTCTGCCGGAACGGGTGTTCCAGCGGCTGTTCCAGGACTACAGGACCGAGGAGGTCCCTCTTCCCGGCGGGTCTCCCTATCGCGAGCCGATCCCGCTGGAGTTCGACGAGCCGCAGGCACTGTCGCTCACAGCGCGCAGCCAGCCGCTCGCGCCGGCCCGGTGCGCCGGCCACTTTCCCGGCTATCCGGCATGGCCGGTCGCGATCATCGCGGAGACTATCGCGCAGGTGGTGAGCCGGCTCCTGCACAACATCCTGGGCCGGGAAACCGACTACTCCGTGATCCGGACCGACATCGCGGCGCTGAAGCTCGTTCCCGCCGCGGCGCCGCTGTCCTTCCATGTCGATTGCCTTTCGGCCTCGCGCACCCTCTCGCACTACGTCTTCTCCGCCCGGGTGATGCAGGGCGAGGAGATCGCAGCGACCCTGGATACGGAGCTGCGCGTGTGATCGGCCGCCGTTCCGGGCGCTACCTCTTCGCGAAATTGGCCGCGATCCGCTGCTGCAGATAGTCATGCGCCGTGATCGGCTCGTAGCGCCGGCCCTGGATCACCGCGTCCTTGTTGGCCTGGCAGAAGAAGGCCATGGAATAGCGCGACCCCTGCGGCTCCTGCGGCTTCGGCATGCGGACGCGGTGCAGGGTGGACAGCAGCCGGTCGTCGCTCCAGCGCATCAGCATGTCGCCGATGTTGCAGGTGACGACGCCGGGCAGCGGCTCGACATCGGTCCATTCCAGCGCCTCGGCCTCCTTGCCGGGGCACAGCTGCAGCCCGCCCTGGCCGGGACGCTGGTGCAGCAGGGTCAGGCAGTCGAAATCCGTGTGCGCCCCGGCGCGCCAGAATTGGAAGTCCTCCGGCCGCGCGTTCTCCATCGGCAGGTAGTGCAGCAGGCGCAGCGTGCTCTGGTACTCCGGCGATTGCGGGTCGTGCGCCGCGGTGAAGAAGTCGGGTGCGAAGCCGAGCTTCAGCCGGAAGCAGTCCAGCACCTTCATGCCGAGCGTCCAGTTCGCCCGCTCGAAGGCCAGCATCGTGGCCTTGAAGCCGGCCAGCTCCTCGCCGCCCGGCCACAGCGCCGCCATCCGCGGCAGGGTGATCTGGTAGGATTCCTTCTGGTCGGCGGTACCGGTTGACGGCCGCACCTGCGCCTTGTACTCCCAGCCGGCATTGCTGCCGCCGATCAGCGGGTACTGCGCCTTGACCGGCTGCGGCAGGGCGAAGAAGCGCTCGGCCATCAGGAACGCCTCGTCCACCAGCTCCGGCGCAATGCCGTGGCCGACCAGCTGGAAGAAGCCGATCTCGGTCGCCGCGGCCCACAGCGCATCGGCGATCTCCACCTTCCGCGCCTCGTAGCGGCTCATGTCGATGCGCGGCACCTCGCGCGGCTTCTCCCGGCCCGCGCCGCCATAGGTCGCCTCCCGGCGCAGCTCCTCGAGCGTGGTGTCGGTCATCGAATTCTCCTTCCGTGACATGCGGTTGCTCACCCGGCCCGGGCGATCCGGGCCACGATCCGTCCGGCGTCGGCGGACAGCCGGTCGAGGTCGAGCCACGGCAGCGTGCCGCCCTCCACCACCGGCCGGCCGTCGACGAAGCTGTGGCGGACCCGCGCCCCGCCGCCGGAGATGACCGGCCCCAGCACCCGGTCGTGCTGGCCGAGATAGCGCGGCGCGCCGAGGTCGAAGATGGCGAGATCGGCCTGCTTGCCGGGCTCGATCGTGCCGATCGCGTCGAAGCCCAGGGCGCGGGCGCCGCCGGCCGTGGCCCAGTGCAGCACGGTCTCGGCGGTGGTCGCGGCCGCGCCCTTCTGCGCCCGGTGCAGCGAGAAGGCGGCGTACAGCGCCGAGGCCATGTCCGCGGCCTCGTTCGCCGCCGCCCCGTCGACCGCCAGCGACACCGTCCCGCCCAGCGCGTGCAGCCGGTCGGCCGGCGCGATGCCGGATCCCAGCCGGGCATTGGCCTGCGGGCAATGCGCCATGGCGGTCCCGGTCTCGGCCAGAAGCCGCAGCTCGGCCTCGTCGCATTCGACCAGATGGGCGAACCAGACGTCGGGCCCCAGCCAGCCGTGCCCGGCCAGCCATTCCACCGGCCGCTGGGCATAGCGCGCCATGGTGTAGGTGACGTAGTCGATGGTCTCCGACAGGTGCGAATGCAGCCTGAGGCCCATGGACCGCGCCGCGGCGGCGACCTCGCGCAGTTCCCCTTCCTCCAGCGAGAAGGTCGGGGTGGTCGGGGCGAAGGCGACCCGGCGCATCGACGTGGGGGAGGGGTCGTGCCAGCGCCGGGCCGCGGCCTCGACCGCGGCGATCATGCGGTCGAGCGGCTCGGTCGGCAGCGGCGCGGCGCGGCCGGAATCGAAGGCGCGACCCTTGGTGGCGCCGCCGCGGGCCAGGACGAAGCGCAGGCCGAAGCGCTGCGCCGTCTCGAACAGGATCGCGTCCGGATCGAAGTCGTAGCGCTCTGAGTAGAAATAGTGATGATCGGCGACCGTGGTCGCGCCGGACAGCGCCAGCTCGGCCAGGCCGATGGTGGCGGCGACGCCCATCGCCTCCTCGTCCAGCCGGTCCCAATAGGCGTAGGGGACCAGGCGCAGCCAGGCGGCCAGCGCCTCGTTCATCCCCTCCGGCACGGCCTTCAGCACGCTCTGGAACAGGTGGTGGTGGGTGTTGACCAGGCCGGGGGTGACGACCGCGCCGGCGGCGTCGACCACCCGCTCGCCCGGCTCCGGCCGCAGGTCGCCGAGCTCGGCGATGACGCCGCCGCGCACCCGGATGTCGCCCGCCGCCCGGGCCGCGGCACCGGGCAGGCCGGTCAGGATGCCGACGGCACCGGTGATCACGAAATCGGTCATGCGCGGCCCCGCGGCAGGCTCCAGGGGAACCACAGGCGCTGCACCGCGGTGACCAGGTGGAACAGCGCCAGCGACAGCAGCACCAGCACCACCAGCCCGGCCCAGGCCTGCTGCACCTTGAACATCGAGGTCGAGAACTGGATGAAGTAGCCCAGGCCCTTCTCGGCGGCGACGAACTCGGCCACCACCGCGCCGATCACGGCGAGGGTGATCGAGATCTTCAGCGCCGAGAAGATATACGGCACGGCGAAGGGCAGGCGGATCTGCGTGATCTCGCGGATCGCCGGCGCGCGCAGGCTGCGCGACAGCTCGATCAGCTCGGGCGGCGTCGCCATCATCCCGGTGGTGATCGAGACCACCAGCGGGAAGAAGGTGATCAGCCCGGTGATGACGACGCGCGGCGCGTCGCCGGAGCCGAGCCCGACGATGATGATCGGCGCCACCGCCACGACCGGGATCGACTGGACGACGACGAGGATCGGGTACAGCGCCCGCGACAGCAGCTCCGACCGCGCCAGGGCCACGGCGATCGGCAGCGAGACGGCGATCGAGACGAAATAGCCGATCAGGGCCACGCGCAGCGTCGCCCAGACATGGTCGAGCCAGCGCGCGGTCTCGACCGCCTCGAAGCCGCCGAGGATGCGGCTCGGCGCCGGCAGCAGGAAGCTGGGGATGTCGAGCAGGCGGCAGGACGCCTCCCAGGCGACCAGGATCAGCGTGAAGGTCGCGGCCGGCAGCAGGCCGGGCGTGCGGGCCAGCCGTGCCGCCCGCAGCCGCCGGTCGGCGCCGGCCTCAGGCCGCGCGCTTGAGGAGGAGGGTGCGGAGATATCCGACATGGTCGTGCAGGGCCTTCTGGTTGCTGGTGTCGATGCCGCGCGGCCGGGGCAGGCCGATGGTGAGGTCCTCGACCACGCGGCCGGGCCGGTCGCTCAGCACCACGACCCGGTCGGCCAGCAGCACCGCCTCGCCGATCGAATGGGTGATGAACAGCACCGTCTTCGGCTGCGCCTCCCAGATCCGCAGCAGCTCGAACCCCATCTCTTCGCGGGTCAGCGCGTCGAGGGCGGAGAAGGGCTCGTCCATCAGCAGGATGTCCGGGTCCATGAACAGCGCCCGGGCGATGCCGACGCGCTGCTGCATGCCGCCCGACAGCTCGGCCGGCAGCCGCTTCTCGAAGCCCGCCAGGCCGACCCGGGCCAGCAGGGACCGGGCGCGCTCCCGGTCGCCGGGGCCGGCCCGTCCGGCCTTGTGCCGGGCCGGGAAGACGACGTTGTCCTCGGCCGTGGCCCAGGGCAGCAGCGTCGGCTTCTGGAACACGATGCCGATGTCGTCGCGCGGCTCCGTCACCTGTCGGCCGAAGACCTCGACCGTGCCGGCGGTCGGACGCAGGAGGCCGGCGGCCAGGCGCAGCAGGGTGGACTTGCCGCAGCCCGACGGGCCGAGCACCGCCACGAACTCGTGCCGGCCGATCGCCATGTCGACGCCGCCGAGGGCGCGGATCGTGCCGGCATCGGTCCGGAACGCCTGCTCGACGCCGGCGAAGCGGATGGCGGGCGGCGGGGCCGTCATGCGCTCACATCCCCGGCAGGAAGCTGCGGTCGACGACGGCCTCGGGGTCGAGCGCCGCGGGGTCCAGCTTCTCCGCCTTGGCCACGCGCTCCCAGGTCGCCTTCAGGCGGCCGGGCTCGAACACGCCGAGCCCGTCCTTCTCCGTCACCTCGTTGAAGGCGAGCGCCAGCGCGTCCTTGACCGAGCCCTCGACGTCCTCGGCCGACAGCTCCGGCACCATCGCCGCGACCGCCTCCGCAGCCTCCTTCGGATGGGCCTTCGTGAACTCCAGGGACTGCTTGTAGGCGGCGACGAAGCGCCGGGCCACGTCCGGCCGCTCCTTCAGGAACCGGTCGGAGGCGATCAGCGACGCGGAGTAGAGGTCGAGCCCCGCCGCCGACCACGGCAGGATGACCAGCTCCTTGCCCGCCTCCCGCGCCTGGCCGGTGTAGCGGGCGACATCGGTCAGCCAGGCGATGATCACGTCGGTCCGGCCGGTCATCAGCATGGGGCCGAGCGCGCCGGGATCGGCCTTGGTCAGGGTGATGTCGCCCTCGGACAGGCCGACATCGGCCAGCACCAGCGGCAGGTAGATGTTGGATTCGGTGAAGGGCGAGGTGGCGACGCCCTTGCCCTTCACATCCGCGATCGTGGCGATGCCGCCGCCGGCCAGGGCATAGAAGGCGTGCGGGCCCTGGTTGAACAGCGACATCACCGCGGTGACCGGCACCTTCTCGGTCGCCCGCGCCGACATCAGCGCGCCGAGGCCGGCCGAGCCGATGTCGGAATTGCCGGTGGCGATCTTGGTGATCGCCTCGGACGAGCCGCGACCGCTCTCGATCTTGACCTCCAGCCCGGCCTCCGCGCAGAAGCCCTTCTGGACGCAGACATAGATCGGCGCCTTGTCGCCGCCCGGCAGCCAGTCGAGCTGGTAGACGACCTTGTCCGCCGCCTGCGCAGCCGGAATGGCAATGGCCAGGGCGAAGACCCCGCCGAGCAGCCTCGCGAGTGTTCCGTGCACGGAAAGCCCCCTTGGTTCGTGGCGCAGACGTGGTCCCGTCCGTCCGATGCCGGACGGGCCGGCTGCTGCGCCTGTCGTGTCGCTGAACGGGTTAGAAGTCGGCATGCCGTCGCTCCAAGCGTCGATCCTGCCGAGCAATGTCCCGGGCCTCGGCCCTGACCGCTTCTACTCGTCGCCGCGAACCATGCAGGAGGCGTGCCACTCCTCAGGCCGGCAGAATGGCGGCGCCCAACGATATTCGGCACGCGTGACCGGCCTGGATTTGAGCAGCCTGCCCAAACAATGGTCAGATCCGCGGTTGCCCGAGTCATGGGCGCTGCGGTCCTTGTGGCAGGGCGGAGGGCCCGCTAGGACTGTCGGGACGGACGAGGAGAAGGGCCATGGCGATAACCCCGGAACGCGACCTCGCGCTGCTGCGCCGGACGATCCGGCTGGCCGAAGAGGCGCGGGCGCGCGGCGACCATCCGTTCGGCGCGCTGCTGGCCGACGCCGACGGCAATGTCCTGCTGGAGGCGATGAACACCTGCGGCACGCGGGGCGACCGGACCGGCCATGCCGAGCGCAACCTGATGACGGAGGCGTCGATCCAATACGGCGTCGCCTTCCTCGCCGGCTGCACCCTGTATTCCAGCGCCGAGCCCTGTGCGATGTGCGCCGGCTCGGCCTATTGGGCCGGGGTCGGCCGGGTGGTCCACGGCTTCGGCGAGGCGGCGCTGAAGGCGCTGATCGGCCCCGATCCGGAGAACCTGACCATGGACCTGCCCTGCCGCGATGTCTTCGCCGCCGGCCAGCGGCGGGTCGAGGTGGTCGGCCCGCTCTTGGAGGAGGAGTCGGCGCGGGTGCATGACGGCTTCTGGCGGCCGCCGGCGCCATAACCGGAAGTGATGCCCGCCGGTCCCGATGGTATGATGATCGTGCCATCACGGATCGCGGCCGCGTTTCGGCGGCCCAGGCAGGAGGTCATCTGGTGCGGGATTCCGCCGAACCCATCGTCCGCCGGAAGCTGTGGCACGAGATCTTCGATCGCCTCAGGTCGATGATCACGCGCGGCGAGCTGGCGCCGGGCGACGCCATGCCGTCGGAGCGCGACCTGATGGACCGCTTCGGCGTCGGCCGCCCGGCGATCCGCGAGGCGATGCAGGCCCTGGCCAATATGGGCCTGATCACCATCAGCCATGGCGAGCGCGCCCGCGTGCGGCAGCTGACGGCGAAGTCGATCATCCAGCAGGTCGACCTTTCCGCCCAGTTCCTGCTCTCCGCCTCGCCGGACAGCCTCGAGCATCTGAAGCAGGCGCGCCGCTTCTTCGAGCGCGGCATGGTGCGCGAGGCGGCGGAGAAGGCGACGGAAGAGGATGTCGCCCGGCTGGAGGAAACGCTGCGGGACCAGAGCGGCAAGCTCGACGACCCGGCCGCCTTCATCGCCGCCGACATGCGCTTCCACAGCCGGATCGCCGCGATCTCCGGCAACCCGATCTTCGAGGCGGTCAGCGAGGCGATGCTGAGCTGGCTGCGCGAATACCACACCGAGATGCTGATCTGGACGGGGAAGGAGAACGTCACCCTGTCCGAGCACCGCGAGATCCTCGCCCACATCCGCCGGCACGACCCGGATGCCGCCGAGGCGGCGATGATCCGCCACCTGGACCGGTCCGCCGTGCTCTACGCGCATCACGCCTGACGCGCATCCGCGGCCATGGACATCTCGCAGCTGCCGCTCAATGCCCTGCGGGCCTTCGAGGCCTCGGCGCGGCATTGCAGCTTCACCCGGGCGGGGCTGGAGCTGCGGGTGACGCAGACGGCCATCAGCCATCAGGTCAAGGCGCTCGAGGAGGTGCTGGGCGTCACCCTGTTCAAGCGCCTGTCGCGCGGCCTGGCCCTGACCGACGAAGGGCACGTGCTGCTGCCGGTGCTCACCGACGCCTTCCGCCGGATGAGCACCGCGCTCAGCCAGTTCGAGGAAGGGAATTTCCGTGAGATCCTCACCATCGGCGTGGTCGGCACCTTCGCCATCGGCTGGCTGCTGCCGCGCCTGGCATCGTTCCGGGATCAGCATCCGCATGTCGATCTGCGCCTGAAGACCAACAACAACCGTTCGGACATCCTGCTCGACGGGCTGGACCTGTTCATCCGGTTCGGCGACGGCGCCTGGCACGGGACGGACGCCATCCACCTGATGGACGCGCCGCTGTCCCCGGTCTGCGCGCCGGCGATCGCCCGGCGGCTGCGCATCCCGGCGGATCTGGCGGGGGAGGAGCTGCTGCGGTCCTACCGCAGGGACGAGTGGTCCCTCTGGTTCAGGGCGGCCGGATTCGAGCCGCCGGTCCTCCGGGGCTGGATGTTCGATTCGTCGCTGACGCTCGTGCAGGCGGCGGAGCGGGGCATGGGCGTCGCGCTGGTTCCGGTCGCGATGTTCGGCCAGGAGATCGAGGCAGGCCGGATCGTCCAGCCCTTCGACATGGCGGTGCAGGCCGGCGGCTATTGGCTGACGCGGCTGAAATCGCGCGAGGAAAGCGCCTCGATGCGGGCATTCCGCCAATGGCTGCTGGCCGAAGCCGGGGCAGGGCGCCGGCCGTAGGAGACGGCCCTTGTCCCGCCCGCCCAGTCGCCAGGGGCGTCGGCCTCGAGGCTTCCGACCCCTCCTTTGGCGTTTTTATCTCCTCGGTTTTGCTGTAACCGGCTGATGCAGGGGTGGTCATGGCGGGAGAGGGGTGATACCGCACCGCAGACTTGGCGATGATGCGATCCAGGACGATGGACTCGGATGACGGTGCATGAGCCGATCGGCAGGCCGGGCGCGCCGCGCCTGATGGAGTGCCATGAATGCGGCCTGGGCCATGCCGTGCCGGTGCTGCCGGACGGCACCGCCGCCCGCTGTGTGCGCTGCGGCGCCACCCTGCACCGGTTCCGCGCCAGCTCGCTCGACCACGCCTTCGCCTACACCTGCGCCGGGCTGGTGCTGTTCCTGATGGCGAATCTCCTGCCCTTCATCTCGCTGGAGATCTCCGGCCGGGTGCAGAGCGCCAGCCTGGTCACCGGCGTCTTCGCGCTCTACCGGCAGGGCTTGTGGGAGCTGGCGGCGGTGGTGGCGCTGACCATGTTCCTGGCCCCCGGCCTGCGGCTGGGCACGCTGTTCCTGGTGCTGGGGGGCCTGCGCCTCAGCCGTCCGCCGCGCTGGCTGCCGCGGCTGTACCGCTGGGCCGACCGGCTGGGCCCCTGGGCGATGGTCGAGGTCTACATGCTCGGCGTCTTCGTCGCCTATGTGAAGCTGGTCGACCTCGCCACCATCGTGGTCGGGCCCGGCCTCTATTCGGTCGGCGGGCTGATGCTGGCGATCATCGCCGCCGGCACCAGCCTGGACACCGAGACGGTGTGGCGGGCGTTCGAGCGCCGCGGCCTGGTGCCGACCCCGCCGCCGGCCGATCCGCGCCGCCCGACCTGCCTGTGCCATGGCTGCGGCCAGGTCTCCAACCTGCCGCCCGGCGGCCATGGCGGCTGCCCGCGCTGCGGCGCCGCCCTGCACCGGCGCCGGCCGGAGAGCCTGACCCGCACCTGGGCGCTGGTGGTGACCGCGATCATCCTCTACATCCCGGCCAACCTGCTGCCGGTGATGACGGTGATCTCGCTGGGCAGCGGGGCGCCGGACACGATCATGAGCGGGGTGATCGAGCTGGCCGATTCCGGCATGTGGCCGCTGGCGGCGCTGGTGTTCTTCGCCTCGATCACCGTGCCGGTGCTGAAGCTGGCCGGGCTGATCTATCTGCTGGTGACGACCCGGCGCGGCAAGACCGGGCAGTTGCGCAACCGCACCGTGATCTACCGCATCGTCGAGGCGGTCGGCCGCTGGTCGATGATCGACATCTTCATGATCTCGATCCTGGTGGCGCTGGTCCAGCTCGGCGAGCTGGCGACGATCGAGCCCGGGGTCGGCGCCGTGTGCTTCGCCGCCGTCGTGGTCATCACCATGATCGCGGCGATGACCTTCGATCCGCGGCTGATGTGGGACGCGGCAGGGGAAAACCATGACTGAGCCCGATGATCGGCCCGGGCCGGCGCCGGCCGCGCCGCGCCTCGACCGCAGGCGGCGGTTCTCGCCGATCTGGCTGGTGCCGATCGTGGCGGCGCTGGTCGGCGTCTACCTCGCCTGGATCACCTTCTCGGAGAAGGGGCCGACCATCACCATCAGCTTCCAGACCGCGGACGGGCTGGAGGCCGGCAAGACCCAGATCAAGCACAAGGAGGTGGTGTTCGGCACGGTCAGGACCATCACCCTGTCCGAGGATCTGAGCCATGTCGAGGTCACCGCCGAGATGACCCGCGAGGCGGCGCCGCATCTGCGGGCCGGAACCCGCTTCTGGGTGGTGCGGCCGCGCTTCTCCGCCAGCGGCGTCTCCGGCTTGAGCACGATCGTCTCCGGCGCCCATATCGAGCTCGATCCCGGCCAGGGTACCAGCGAACGCCGTTTCACCGGGCTGGAGGACCCGCCGGTGGTGCGGGCCGGCGTGCCCGGCACATCCTATCTCCTGAAGACCGAGCGGATCGGCTCGGTCGGCGCTGGCTCGCCCGTCTATTTCCGCGGCGTGCAGGTTGGCCAGGTCACGGGCTACGATACCAACGATCTCGAGGCCGGGGTGACCATCCACGCTTTCGTGCGGGCACCCTACGACCGGTATGTCCATGACGGCACCCGGTTCTGGAACGCCGCCGGCATCTCGCTGACCACCGGTCCGCAAGGCTTCAAGCTGCAGCTCGAATCCCTCACGGCGGTGCTGGCCGGCGGCATCGCCTTCGACACCCCCGCCACCGCCCGCACCGGCGAGCCGGCCAAGGGCGGCACGGTCTTCACCCTGTACAAGGACGCCACCAGTAGCGAGGAGGCGGACTACACCGTCCGCCTGCCCTATCTGGTGTATTTCGACGGCTCGGTCGGCGGCCTGGCGCCCGGCGCCTCGGTCGAGTGGCATGGCATCAAGGTCGGCCAGGTCACCGATGTCCGGCTGCAATACGACGCCGCACAGAACCGGATGCGGATCCCGGTGGTGGTCGAGCTGGAGCCGCAGCGGGTCGAGCTGGTCGGCACCGACAAGGATTTCGGGGCCGGCAACTACATCGCCGACTTCGTCCGGCGCGGGCTGCGGGCGCAGCTGAAGACCGGCAACCTGATCACCGGCCAGATGGTGGTGACGCTCGACCTCTATCCCGACGCCGCCCCGGCGGAGCTGGGCACGGGCGACCGCTATCCGGTGATCCCGAGCGTTCCCGGGCAGCTCGACAGCGCCATGCGCTCGATCAACGGCATCCTCGACAAGGTCTCGGCGCTGCCGCTCGACCGGCTGGTCGAGCAGGCCAACGCCACGCTGAAATCCTTCGAGACCCTCGCGGCCGCGCCGGAGATCACGGAATCGCTGCGCTCGCTGGCCGGCGCCCTGTCCTCGACCCAGCAGCTCCTGGCCCAGGCCAACACCGACCTCCGCCCGGTGATGGAGAGGCTGCCGCCGCTGCTGACCACGGCGCAGCAGGCGGTGCGGCGGCTCAGCGGCACGCTCGGCGACCAGGGCTACGGCGCGGAGTCGACCTTCAAGCGCGACCTCACCCGGCTGATGAGCCAGGTCGAGGACACGCTGCGCTCGGTCCGGGTTCTCAGCGACTATCTCGAGCAGCACCCCGAGGCGCTGATCCGGGGCAAGACCGAAGGGCTGAACCGATGATGCTGTCGCGCCGCACCGCCCTCGCCGTCCTGCTGGCCGGGACGGCCGCCTGCTCCTCGACGCCGCCCAGGGTCTACACCCTGACGACGGCGCCGGGCGCGCAAGGTCCTGGCGGAGGCCGGCCGGTGACGGCCTCGGTGGCGGCGGTCGACATCCCGAAATATCTCGACCGGCCGCAGATCGTCCGCCGCTCCGGCGCGGTCGAGCTCGGAGTCGAGGAGTTCGAGCGCTGGGGCGAGCCCCTGGCCGACATGGTGCAGCGGGTGCTGGCCGACGACCTGGCCGCGCGCCTGCCGGCCGGGTCGGTCGTCACCACCAGCCGGACGCTGTCCGGCGACGAGGCCCTGACGGTCGAGCTGGCGCTCAGCCGTTTCGATCCCGACCCCGACAGCACGGTGGTGCTGGAGGCGCAGTGGCGGGTGCGGCGCAAGGCCGGCGGCCGGGCCCGGACCGAGACCGCCCGGATCACCCGCCGGCCGACGGACGACAGCACCGCCGCCCAGGTCCGGGCCATGAGTGACGCCCTGGGCGAACTCGCCGACCGCATCGCCCGGGACATGCGGTAGCCGCCGCTCAGCGGCCAACCAGTTTCTGCAGATGCTCGGGGTAGCGGGCGCCCTGCACCGCGATGCCGGAGAGGGCGTCGTCGATGTCGCGCAGCTCGTCGGGCGTCAGCTCGACCGCCGACGCGCCGACATTCTCCTCCAGCCGGTGCGGCTTGGTGGTGCCGGGGATCGGCACGATCCAGGGCTTCTGCGCCAGCAGCCAGGCGAGCGCGATCTGGGCCGAGGTCACCCGCTTGCGGGCGGCGATGGCGCCGAGCAGGTCGACCAGGGCCTGGTTCGCCTTGCGCGCCTCGGTCGAGAATCGCGGCACGATGTTACGGAAGTCGCCGCTGCCGAAGACCGTGCTGTCGCTGATCGCGCCGGTGAGGAAGCCCTTGCCCAGCGGGCTGAAGGGAACCAGGCCGATGCCGAGCTCCTCCAGCACCGGCAGAACCTCGGCCTCCGGCTCGCGCCACCACAGCGAATACTCGCTCTGCAGCGCCGCGACCGGCTGTACCGCATGGGCCCGCCGGATCGTCTGCGCCCCGGCCTCGGACAGGCCGAAATGCCGGACCTTTCCCTCTTGAATCAGGTCCTTGACCGCGCCGGCGACGTCCTCGATCGGCACGTTGGGGTCGACGCGGTGCTGGTAAAACAGGTCGATGACATCGGTCTTCAGCCGCTTGAGCGAAGCCTCGGCGACCTGCCGGATGCGCTCCGGCCGGCTGTCCGGGCCGGCCGGGGCGCTGCCGTCCTTGAAGCCGAACTTGGTGGCGATCACCACCTGGTCCCGCACTGGGGCGAGCGCTTCGCCGACCAGTTCCTCATTGGCGAAGGGGCCATAGGCCTCGGCGGTGTCGAAGAAGGTGACGCCGAGGTCGACGGCCTTGCGGATCAGCACGATCCCCGCCGCCGTCTCGACCGCCGGGCCGTAGCCGAAGCTGAGCCCCATGCAGCCGAGGCCGAGGGCCGACACTTCGAGGTCGCCGCGGCCCAGTTTGCGCTTCTGCATGTCTTTCTCCATTGGATCGGCCTGCTGCCGGTCAGATCTCCTGGCGGGTCGGCCGGAACAGGATCTCGTTGATGTCGACGTCGTCCGGCTGGCTCATGGCGAAGGCCACCATATTGGCGAAGGAGCCGGCGGGGATGGCGGTGCTCTCGTAGAACGAGCGGATGCCCTCGGCGACGTCCGGTTCGGTGATGCTGCCGGGCAGCTCGCTTTGGACCGCGCCCGGCGAGATCACGGTGGTCCGGATGTCGTAGGGCTTGACCTCCTGCCGCAGCCCTTCGGAGATCACCCGCACCGCCGTCTTGGTCGCGGCGTACACGGCGCTGCCGGGGCGCACCTTGTGGCCGGCGACCGACGAGACGTTGATGATGTGGCCGCTGCGCCGGGCCTTCATGTGCGGCAGCGCGGCGGCGATGCCGTAGAGCACCCCCTTGAGGTTCACGTCGATCATCCGCTCCCAGTCCTGCACCTTGCCGCGTTCGAGTGGCGAGTGCGGCATCAGCCCGGCATTGTTGACGATCACGTCGATCCGCCCATGCAGCTGCACCGCCCGGTCCACGAGATGCTGGACCTGCTCGAACCTGGTGACGTCGGTCTGCACGGCGGCGTCACCGTCCAGCGCAAGCTCCTCCGCCAGCGCCTGCAGCCGCTCCAGCCGCCGCGCGCCCAGCACCAGCCTGGCGCCGTCACGGGCCAGGCGGCGGGCCGTCGCCTCGCCCAGCCCGCTGCTGGCCCCGGTGATGACCACCACCTTGCCTGCGATGCCGTCTGTCATCGGTCTCTCTCCAGTGCTTCGAGAGGCAGATCAGTCGAGGTTCTTCTGGTCGAGGAACTTCGACATCTGGTCTGCGACTTCGAGATTGTTCAGGTCCGAGAACGGGAAATGCGTGTTGCCGCGAATGCCGATCTCAGGCAGGTGCACCACGGTCACGTCGCCGCCATGGCGATTGACGGCGTCCCGCCACAGCCGCGCCATCTCCAGCCGCACGCGCCACTGGTCCGGCCCCGGCTCGGCCACGGGCGTGTCGGGGATGTTGTCGCCGTAGAAGACGATGATCGGGATCTCCGTCAGCCGCTGGAACTCCGGCAGGGAGATGCTCTCCGCCTCCAGCGGACCGTTGGCACTTTGCCTCGGCGGCGGCGCTTCCCCCTCCGGGAAGACGAAGCCGCTGCCCGGTTCGTAGGCCACGATCGCGCGCACGTTCCGGCTCTTGATCGCGGTGCGCCAGCCCGGCCCGCCGGCCTGCGAATGGGTGACGAGAATTCCGGGCCCGATCCTGTCGAACAGGGCCGCGGTCGCGTCCGAGACCACCGCGACATCGAAGGGACCCGTGTTCGGGGTCATCTGGCGGAAGTACTGGTTCAGCGACTCCGGGTCGTGCGGGAACTGGACGCCGGGAAAGTGGTTCGGCTATAGCCCGACGCGAAAGATGTCGAACCATCTCTGCTCGTCGGGCGTCGGCGTGATGGTGACCGGCTGCGTGCTGCGCCCGGCATCGCCGCGCCGGGGCTGATCGATCACATAGACGCCGAAGCCGCGGCGCAGGAAGATGGTCTGGTAGCCCTCGCGACCGTCCGGCGTGGTTTCCCAGGTCTTCGAGAACTGGCCGGCGCCGTGCCAGAGCACGAGGGGCAGCGGCCGCGCGTCGACCGGCACCTGATAGAACACATAGGCGTGATCGCCGTGAAACGTCTGCCCGGCAGGCGACGGCTTGTAGGGATCATAGGTGCCCGGAGCGCTGATCGTGGTTCCGCCGATGGCGAAGCTGCCCTGCTCCTGGATGACAAGGGGCGCGGGCTTCTCGTTGGCGAGAGCCACGGCGCTCAGCGACGGAATGATGCCGATCGAGACGGACAGGAGTGCGGCGAACAAGATCCGAGGCTTCGATGTCATAGGCTGATCCCGTCAATCTCGCTGCGTTCGACCGCAAATCTGGTGAGCGAAACGGCACGCGATTAGATGGTATAATCTGCATGAACCTATGACGGGTGCTCATGAATGCCGCGCGAGAACCTGAATGACCTCCTTGCTTTCCTGGCAGTCGCGCGCGAGCGCAGCTTCACCCGGGCGGCGGCGCAGCTCGGCGTGTCCCAGTCGGCGCTCAGCCACACCATCCGCGGGCTCGAGGAACGGCTCGGCCTGCGGCTCCTGACCCGCACCACGCGCAGCGTCGCCCCGACGGAGGCCGGCGAGCGTCTGGTCCTGAGCATCGGGCCGCGCTTCGAGGAGATCGACGCCGGGCTGGCCGCGCTGAGCGCGCTGCGGGACAAGCCGGCCGGCACCGTCCGCATCACCGCGGGCGAGCATGCGGCCAACACGATCCTGTGGCCGGCGGTGGCGAAGCTGCTGCCCGACTATCCGGACATCCGGATCGAGATCGCCGTCGACTACGCCCTCACCGATATCGTCGCGGAGCGCTACGACGCCGGAATCCGCCTCGGCGAGCAGGTGGCGAAGGACATGATCGCGGTCCGCATCGGCCCGGACATGCGCATGGCGGTCGTCGGCTCGCCGTCCTATTTCGGCAAGCGGCCGCCACCGCGGACGCCGCACGAGCTGACGGCCCACAACTGCATCAATATGCGCCTTCCCACCTATGGCGGGCTGTACGCCTGGGAGTTCGAGCGCGACGGGCGCGAGCTGAAGGTGCGGGTCGAGGGGGCGCTGGTGTTCAACACCGGCGTCCTGCGGCTGAACGCGGTGCTGGACGGGCTCGGTCTGGCCTATCTGCCCGAGGACCAGGTGCGGGATCACGTCGCGGCAGGCCAGCTGGTCCACGTGCTGGCCGACTGGTGCCCGCCGTTCCCGGGCTATCACCTGTACTATCCCAGCCGCCGGCAGTGCTCGCCGGCCCTGTCCGTGCTGATCGATGCGCTGCGCTACCGGGGAGACCCGCGCCCGCATTGATGAGCCCGGTCGATAGCTCCATGCGTCTTCGGGCCTCTAATCGCCGGCCGCCGCCCGGCCCATCTCCCGAGCTCCCCGGATGATGGACGGAGAGTGATCGATGAAGCTGCCCGCCACCCTGCTCGCGATGGCCTCTCTGGCCGCTTCGGCCCAGGCGGATGAACGGAGGCCGGCGGTCCCGCGGGTGGCCCCGCCCGATGTCCGGGCGACCGTGCCGGCGCTGGCCGACTACACCGACGAGGTGCTGTTCGCGGATGTCTGGGCCAGGCCCGGCCTGTCGCCGCGCGACCGCAGCCTGGTCACGATCGCGGCCCTGATCGCGACGGGCCAGACCGCGCAGCTGACGGGCCACATGAACCGGGGGATCGACAACGGCTTGACCCGGGCCCAGTTGTCTGAGGTCATCACCCATCTCGCCTTCTATGCCGGCTGGCCCAGGGCGATGTCCGCGGTCCCGGTGGCCAAATCGGTGTTCGAGGCGCGCGGGCTGCCACCGGGAGAGACCGCCGGCCCCGAGACGCAAGGGAGCACGACATTGGATATCGTTCGCCACGGCTCGACGCCGGCCCAGCCCGGCCCGGCGGAGTACTTCACCGGCACGGTCCGGATCGCCTCGCGCTTCCAGCGCCCCGATCCGGCGCGGGTCGGCGGCGCGATCGTCAGCTTCGAGCCCGGCGCCCGCACCGCCTGGCACACCCATCCGCTGGGCCAGACGCTGATCGTCACCTCCGGCCAGGGCTGGGTACAGCGCGAGGGCGGCCCGGTCGAGGAGATCCGCCCCGGCGACGTGGTCTGGATCCCGCCGGGTGAGAAGCACTGGCACGGCGCGACCGCGACCTCGGCCATGACCCATGTCGCCGTCGCGGAGGCGGTCGACGGCAAGAGCGTCGACTGGCTGGAGCACGTCTCCGACGACCAGTACGGCGCCGCCCGAAGCGGAGGCTGAGCCGCGACGGGCCGTCCGCGGTCGGCTGATCGCCGAGGCTCCGGCACCGCTTCTGGCGTTTCCTCGGATTCGGCGTAAAATCGGGCCATGAGCGAAGTCCAGGCCCTGTTCGCGGCCCTGCGGCAATCTGCCGACGGGGAGGCTGCGGCAGCGGTGGAGCGGCTGGTGCAGGACGGGCCGGACCGCGCGCTCTGCCGCGTCAACGTCTTCGACTTCGCGGCGCACACCGGGATCGATATCGAGCGCGCCATCGCGGTGTTCCTGCACGCCGCGCGCCTCGGCCTGTTCGAGCTGTCCTGGAACGTGCTCTGCCCCGGCTGCGGCGGCGTCCTGGACGCCGGCGCCACGCTGAAGTCGCTGGACCGCGAGGAATACCACTGCGCTCTCTGCGCCGCGGGCTACGAGCCCACGCTCGACGAGATGGTGGAGGTGGCCTTCACCGTGAGCCCGCGGGTGCGCCGGATCGGGGCGCACGACCCCGACACGCTTCCGCCGGTGGAGTATTGCCGTCAGGTGTTCTGGGGATCCGGCGTCGATCTGCCGTCGAATTTCGAACAGCTGATCGAGGACATCACGCTCGATTTCGTCGAACTGCCGGCCGGCGAGAAGGCGCTCCTGTCGCTGCAGCTGCCGGCGGAGTTCCTCATCGTCTTCGATCCCGTCAGCCATGCGACGCAGTTCCTCGACGTGAAGGGCGAGCCCACGCGCGACCGCCAGACGCTGTCCTTCATCATCGATCCGGTGCACCGGCCGAACGAGACCATCCCGCTGCGGCCCGGTCCGCTGCGCCTCTCCGTCGAGAACCGGACCGGCCGCCGCGTGCTGGCGGGGGTCTGGATCGCCGGGCCCGCGCTGCACGACCTGCTCGGCCGGCGCAAGCCGTTCCTGACCGCCAAGCGCCTGCTCACCAACCAGACCTTCCGCGACATCTACCGGACCGACACGCTCGATATCGACCAGCGGCTCAGGATCACGAGCATGACCTTCCTGTTCACCGATCTCAAAGGGTCGACGGCGCTGTACGAGCGCGTCGGCGACCTGGCCGCCTTCGACCTGGTGCGCGCCCATTTCCGCGTGCTGCACGAGATCGTCGCGGCCGAGGCCGGCGCCGTGGTCAAGACCATCGGTGACGCCGTGATGGCCACCTTCCCGACGCCCGACCGGGCCGTGGCCGCCGCGCTGCGCATGCGCGACGCCATGGGCCGCCTGAACGATGCGCATGCGAACGAGGACCTGGTGCTCAAGATCGGCATCCACGAGGGGCCGTGCCTCGCGGTCACGCTGAACGAGCGCCAGGACTATTTCGGCCAGACCGTCAACATCGCCTCCCGCGTGCAGACCCTGGTGAATTCACGCGCCATCTTCGCGACGGAGGCGGTGGTGAAGGATTCCGATACCGCAAGGCTGCTGCAGGCCGGCGGCATCGAGCCGGTCCCGCAGCGCCACACGCTGCGCGGCATCGCCAACGAGTTGACGCTCTACGAGATCCCTTAGCTTCCGGGGAAACGCGGCGGGTGCTCGATGGGCCCCGCTCGGTGTCGAGCCGAACCCGCGCGTCGTCCCGCGAGCCGGCCTCAGCCGCGGCGCTTCCGCCCGGGCCGGCGGACGGCTCTCACCAATCCGCTCTTGCCGCTGCCGCAGAAGAACTGGTCGCCGCCGTCGGATTCCAGGCCTGACACGAACGTTCCGGCCGGCATCTCCAGGCTCTCCAGGACCTTCCCCGACTGCGGATCGATCCGCCGCAGCTCGCTCTCGTCGGCCTCCCAGGTGGCGTGCCACAGCTCGCCGTCCACCCAGCTGACGCCGGTGACATGGCGGTTGGATTCGATGGTGCGCAGCACCTTGCCGGTCTCCGGATCGAGCTGGTGGATCTTGCACTCCCGGTACTGCCCGACCCAGAGCGTCCCTTCGGCCCAGGCGAGGCCCGAATCCCCGCCGCCGCCGGGCGCCGGGATGGTGGCCAGCACCCGGCCGGTCTCCGGGTCGATCTTCTGGATCCTACTCTCGGCGATCTGGAACAGGTGCCGGCCGTCGAAGGCCGTGCCCGCATGCGCCGCCACGTCGAGCGAGCGCACCATCTTGCCGCTCTTCGGGTCGAGGGCGTTGAGCCTGTCGCCGGAGGCGAACCAGACATGCTCGCCGTCATAGGTGACGCCGGCCACCTCGTCGACGCCCGGAAACGGCCCGTATTCGCGGATGATGTCGGCCATGGATTGTTTCCCTGATCGTTTCATGGGGTCAGCCTAGCCGTCGGGCAGCGGGGCCGGGAGTAACAAGGCCGTCGTGAAACCGGGCAGGGGCGGGGTCACCCAGCGGCGCGCCCGGCCCTGGCCGAAGAACTGCACCTTGCCGGCTTCCGCAAGCACGTCGAGCGCGCGCTGCACCGTGCGCTGGCTGGCGTCGAGCGCCAGCGCCAGGGCCGAGCTGGACCAGGATTCGCCGTCGGCGAGGAAGGCCAGCACCGCTGCGTGCCGCTCCTCCACCGGCCGGGCCAGCACCAGGACCTCGCGGCCGGGCCGCGGCACCAGGGCGTAGCCGCGCGCCGTCGCGTGCAATTCCGCCAGCGGCCGCAGCGCCGCGCGCAGCCGCCCGATCTCGACCCGCAGCCGCGCCCGATGCGACTCGTCGGCGAACTTCGCGCCGAAGGCCCGCTGCAGCAGCGTGCCCCTCGGCACATCGCCGGGCCAGGCTTCGCCCAGGGCGCGGGCGAGCGCGAACAGCACCGGGCGCCGGGCCAGCGGCACCGCGGTGCCGGCCTCCCGCACGACATGGCGGCACGCATCCACGACCAGCGCCGGCGACATCAGCAGCGCCTCGACCTCCTCCAGCCGCAGCGGGCGCTCCCGGCCGCGCGCGATCAGGCGTGCCGCGGGCGCCTCCAGCATGCGGGACGCGCTCTCGACCTCGGCCGACAGCGCCGGGATCCGGGCGAGGCGGGCGGCGTGCTCGGCCCGGGCCAGCGCGGCACGCGCCGGCGCCGTCCGCAGGCGCCGCATCGCGATCCCCGCGGCCACCAGCTCATGGGCAGTGCGCCAGGCCGGCGGAAAGGGCGCGGGGTCGAGCTCGGCCAGCGCCTGCTCGGCCTCGTCGAGCCGCCCGATCAGCAGCAGGCGCCGGATCGCGAGGGTGCGCGCATGGGCGGCGTTCAGCCGGTCGCCATGCGCTTCCAGCGTCGCCCGCGCCGCGTCCAGCGCCTTGGGCGGCCAGCCCAGGTCGCGCGAGGCCAGCGCGACCTCGGCCTCGGCGACGATGCAGCGGGCGCGGGCCACGGCCTCCTTCGTCCCGAAGGCGCGGGCCGCCCGCCGCAGCAGGGCCTTCGCCCGGGTGAGGTCGCCCAGCTGCGCCATGGCGATGCCGCGCAGCGCCAGCGCCGGGGCGTCGTCGCGCAGCGCGACCCGGTTCAGGGCACCGAGCGGATCGCCCGCGGCGAGAGCGCGCCCCGCCGCCGTGATCAGCGAGTCCATCGGAATCCCGTCACACTTGTCACTCCCCGCTGTCCGCTCCCCGGCGCCAGTCTAACCCATGACCACCGGACACCAATGGAGAGTGGAACGATGACGACGCACCCGACCGGAACCCGCGAGGAATGGCTGGCGGCGCGGCTCGGCCTGCTGGCGGCGGAAAAGGAGCTGACGCGGCAGAGCGACGAGCTGGCGCGGCGGCGGCAGGACCTGCCCTGGGTCCGGATCGACAAGGACTACCGGTTCGAGACCGACGGCGGCACCGCCTCGCTGAAGGACCTGTTCCAGGGGCGGTCGCAGCTCCTGGTCTATCACTTCATGTTCGGGCCCGACTGGAAGGCGGGCTGCCCGTCCTGCTCGATGATCGCGGACAGCTTCAACGGCTTCGCGGTCCATCTCGCCAATCACGACGTGATGCTGTGGGCGGTGTCGCTGGCGCCGCTGGCGAAGCTGCAGGCTTACAAGCAGCGGATGGGATGGACCTTCCCCTGGGCCTCCTCGCTCGGCGGCGACTTCAACCACGACTTCAACGTCTCCTTCACCGAGGAGCAGCAGCGCGGCGGGGCCATCGAATACAACTTCCGGCGCGGCGGCCATGCGATGGACCTGGTCCCGGCGCCGGAGCCGATCGTCCAGTTCGCGGCCGCCTGCGGCACCGACGCGCCCAGCTACAATCGCGACCGGCCGGGCCTGAGCGCATTCGCCCTTCAGGACGGCGCCGTCCACCACACCTATTCCGCCTATGCCCGCGGGCTCGATGCGCTGTGGGCGTCGTATCAGTGGCTCGACCGTGCCCCCAGGGGACGCAACGAGGCCGGGATCTGGTGGCGCCGCCGCGACGAGTACGCCCATGGCTGACCTCGCGATGCCCCGCCGGCCGCTCGGCGCGGCCGGCTGGCTGCACCTCGCCGCCACGCCGACCTTCGCCGTCATGGCGCTGGTCACGGGCCTGTCCGGGGGCGAGGCGGATGTCCTCTGCTCGGCCGCGGGCATGTCGCCGCTGGGCGGGATGGTGCCGATGTACCTGCTGATGAGCGTCTTTCACGCGGCGCCCTGGCTGAGGCTGGTCGGACGAGGAGAGAAGGAATGAGCGAGCCCTGGACCGGCGGATGCGCCTGCGGCGCGATCCGCTACGAGATCGCGGCCGAGCCGATCTTCATGAACGACTGCCAGTGCCGCGACTGCCAGCAGCGGAGCGGTACCGGCCACGGCTCGTACCTGACCTTCCTGAGCGCCGGGGTGAAGAAGCTTCAAGGCGAGGCCACGCGCTGGGACATCGTCGCCGACAACGGCAACGTGAAGAGCCATGCCTTCTGTCCCGCCTGCGGATCGCCGGTCTACCTGACCTCCGCGGCCAAGCCCGATGTCTTCACCGTGCACGCCGCCAGCCTCGACGATCCGGCCCGGTTCAGGCCGCAGGTCGTGACCTACCGCATCCGCGGCCATGCCTGGGACCGCATCGACGAGGCCCTGCCGCAATTCGAGAAGATGCCGCCGATGTGAGATGCGGTGTGACCGAAGCCGATCTCCGGCCGGGCCGCGCACCGATCATCGCAGCCGCATGCGGCCGGTCACGGCGGATCCGCCAGGTCGACGGTCCGCCCGGCCCCGGCGCTGCGATAGGCGGCCTCGAGCAAAGCGAGCGTCTTGAGATTGTCGCGGCCGGAGGTCGCCGGCTCCCGCCCGTCGCGCAGGCAATCGACCCAGTGCTGCTGGATCGCCGCGACGCTCTCCTGGATGTTGTGCCAGGGCCGCGCGGCCCAGGGCAGCAGGCGGGGCGGGACATCGACCGTCTCGCTGCCGTCGCGGCCGGTCACCACCATGCGGTAGCCCTGGCTGAGCCGGATGGTGCCGGCGCTGCCGTCGACCTCGACCAGCGTCTCCGGGAAGGGCTCGGTCTCCAGCCGCGTGGCGTAGGAGCAGTCGACCACCGAGGTCACCCCGCCGGCATGGTCCAGCAGCATGGTCGCGACATCCTCGCCGCGGATCGCCGGGTTGACCCGCCGGGTCCGGGCGGTGAGCCGCGTCGCGTCGCCGAACAGGAAGCGGGCGATGTCGAGGATGTGGATGCCCAGGTCCTCAATGATGAAGCGCTCGCCGGTGGCGAGGTAGGGCTGGCCGGAGAACACGTCATAGGCCGAGCGGAAGGAGACGCGGCCCCAGAACACCTCGCCGATCCGGCCGGACTCGATCACCCGGCGCACCGCCTGGATCGGCGACTGCCAGCGGAAGTTCTCATGCACCATCAGGGCCACGCCGGCCGCCTCGCAGGCCGCGACCATGGCCTTCGCGTCGTCCAGCGTGGCGGCGAAGGGCTTCTGGCAGATCACCGGCACCCGGTACCGGGCGGCCAGCTCGACCAGCGGCCGGTGGCTTGGCACCGTGGTGGCGATGTCGACGAAATCCGGCGTCTCGCGCGCCAGCATCTCTTCGGCATCGGCATACAGCCGGGCGATGCCGAAATCGCGCCCCGCCGCCTCCAGCCGGGCCGGGTCGCGGTCGCACAGCGCCGTGATCTCCGCGCCCTCGACGTCGCGCCAGGCGTGCAGCTGGTTGACGGCGAAGAAGCCGCAGCCGATCAGGGCGCCGCGCAGCATGTCAGCCCTCCCGCGCCATGCGCCGCAGCACCACGCGCTGCTGCAGCCGGCGCTGCGCCTGGTCGACCACCACCGCGGCGATGATCACGAGGCCCTTGATCACGGTCTGCCAGAACGAGCTGACGCCCATCATCACGAGGCCGTCCGACAGGATGCCGATGACGAAGGCACCGATGATGGTGCCGCCGATGGTGCCGCGCCCGCCCGACATCGAGGTGCCGCCCAGCACCGCCGCGGCGATGGCGTTCAGCTCGAAGGTCTCGCCCGTCGCCGGATGCGAGGCCATCAGCTGCGAGGAGATGATCAGCCCGACCAGCGCGGCGCAGAAGCCGGAGAACATGTAGACGAACAGCTTCACCCGGTTGACCCGGACGCCGGACAGGCCCGACGCGCGCTCATTGCCGCCGACGGCGAAGATGTGCCGGCCCAGCGGTGTCCGCGCGGCGAGATAGGCGGCCCCGGCCGCGACCAGGATCAGGAGCCAGATGGTCAGCGGCAGCCCCAGCAGCGTGCCGGCGCCGAGCGTGGCAAAGCCGGTGGTGCCGTGCTCCGGCTTGCCCGCGAGGTTGGGGAAGGTGCTGCCGTCGGACAGCAGCATCGCCGCACCGCGGGCGACATACAGCGTGCCCAGCGTGGCGATGAAGGGCGCCACCTTCAGCCGGGTGATCAGGAGGCCGTTGACCGCGCCGATCAGCACCCCGAGGGCGAGGGTGATCAGCATGATCTCCGGCACGTTGAAATAGAGGGTGTAGCCGAAGCCGAGGGCCGACAGGTCGATGCCGTGCAGGATCAGCCCGCCCGCCACCATGCCGCACAGCCCGACGATCGACCCGACCGACAGGTCGATGCCGCCGGTGATGATGACGAAGGTCATGCCGATCGCCAGGAAGGCGTTCAGCGCCACATGCTTCGACATCAGGATCAGGTTGGCGGTGCTGAGGAAGTTCGGCGCGATGGCGGAGAACACGATCAGCACCGCGAACAGCGCGATGAAGGTGCGCAGCTTCATCAGATGGAGCGCGATGGCGTCGCCGCTCCAGCCCTCGGCCGCCTTGTCCGCTGCCATCATGCGTGCGCCTCCCTCAAGACTTGGTCCGGCCCGTGCCCGGCGGCGGAGGCCGCAACGACGCGGTCCTCGGTCGCGTCGGCGCGGTCGAACACCTCGACCAGCCTGCCGTTGCTCATCACCGCGATCCGGTCCGACAGCGCCATCACCTCTTCGAGGTCCGATGTCGCGAACAGGATGCCGAGGCCCTGGGCCGCGAGGTCGCGCATCACCCGGAAGATCTCGGCCTTGGCGCCGACATCGATGCCGCGGCTGGGCTCGTCCATCAGCAGCACCCTGGGGTTGGTCATCAGCGCCTTGCCGATCACCACCTTCTGCTGGTTGCCGCCCGACAGCGCGCTGACCTCGATGGCCGGATCCGATACCTTGATCGCCAGCTCGCGGATCGACCGCCGCGCCGCCTCGGCCTCCGCCCCTCGCCTCAGATGGAAGCCGCGCAGGAAGCGCCGCAGGCTGGACAGGGTCAGGTTCTCGGCCACCGACAGGATCGGCACCAGCCCGTCGCGCTGCCGGTCCTCCGGGATGATGGCGAGGCCGCGGCGGATCCGCCCGGTCACGTCGCGCGCCGTCACCCGCTCGCCGTCGAGATAAATGGCGCCGCGAGCGAAGGCATGGCGCCCCATGATGCAGTCGAACAGCTCGGTCCGCCCGGCGCCCATCAGCCCGTAGAGGCCGAGGATCTCGCCCGCCCGCAGCGACAGCGAGACATGGTCGACGGCATAGCCGCCGGTGGCGCGCGGCAGGCAGATCGTCTCGGCCCGGAAGATCTCCGGCCCCGGCGGCCGGTCGCCCGGCGCGGCGAAATCCGTCATGGCGGAGCCGACCATCTGCCGCACGATCCAGGGCACGTCGATCCGGCCCATCCGCTCATGGCCGGTGATGCGCCCGTCGCGCAGCACGGTGATGTGGTCGCCGATCCGCACCAGCTCCTCCAGCCGGTGCGAGATGTAGACGATGGCGACACCCTGCGCCTTCAGCTCGGCGATCACCCGGAACAGGATCTCGACCTCGGCGGCGCTGAGGGCCGAGGTCGGCTCGTCCATGATCAGGATGCGGGCATCCTGCGCCAGCGCCTTGGCGATCTCGACGATCTGCTGCTGGCCGATGCCGAGGTCGCCGACCTCGGCGCGCGGGTCGATGTCGTGCTCCAGCCGACGCAGCAGCTCCGCCGCCCGGCGGTTCTGGCCGCGATGGTCGATGCCGCGCAGCCCGCCCGTCAGCTCGCGGGCCATGAAGATGTTCTCCGCCACCGACAGGTTGGCGCAGAGGTTCAGCTCCTGGAACACGATGCCGATGCCGTGCCGGGCGGCGTCCTGCGGGCTGTGCAGCATCGCCGGCCGGCCGTCGACCACGATCCGGCCCTCGGTCGGCTGCTCGACCCCGGCGATGATCTTCATCAGCGTCGACTTGCCGGCGCCGTTCTCGCCGACCAGCACGTTGACCGCGCCGCGATGCACGGTGAAGTCGACGCCCTTCAGCGCTACCGTGCCGGGATAGACCTTGGTCACCCCCTCGACCTGGAGGGCAGGGGCCTCGGTCACGGCGCCGCCTCCAGGCTCAGCTCGGCCGGGGTGACCAGCGGCTTCGCCTTCGGGTCGTCGAGGGTGAAGACGCCCAGCAGCGTCACTTTCCGCCCCACCAGCTTGTCCCGCGGCAGGGCGCCCAGGGCGGCATTGTAGATGTGCGCGTTCAGCGCCTTGCCGAACTTGGCGTATTCGATCTGGTTGGCGAAGCTGTTGAACGAGATGAAGTCCAGGCTGTCGCGCAGCGCCGTGCCCTTGAACACCGGGCCGATCTGGACCGTCAGGTCGGAGGTGCCGTCGCCATCCGCGTCGACCTCGATGGTCGCCGCCCGCATGCTGGTATCGGCCGCCGTGATCCCGCCCTCGACCGTCGCCGCCACGGTCCAGGGCATGCTGTCCACCGCCCGGTAGCCGAAGCGCTTCCCGGCCTCGTCCGGGGCCAGCGCCCGCACTTCGGCGAAAGAACCTGCCTTGGCCTTGAGATACGGCAGCAGCTTCGGCTGCCAGATCTCCTCGACCGTCTTCTCGGGGTCGAAGGCCGGATTGTCGAAGGAGGTCGCGACGCTGCCCGCCGCCGAGGCCACCTGCGGCGGCTCGTTCTTCACGAGCTTGCAGGCGGCCAGCGGCAGGCCGGCGGCCAGGATCGCGATCACCAGGCGTCGGGCCATATCGGGACTCCCGCCTCAACCTCCCGTCACTTCATCGCGAAGGTTTCCAGCTTGCCGGCGTTGTCCGGCGTGATCAGCAGGCAGTCCATCAGCTGCTTCTCGGGCTGTCCGGTCTTGCCCGTCTTGAGGTACTGGTCGGCCTGCTCGACCGCCAGCTCGGCCTGGCGATAGGCCGGCTGCAGCACGGTGGCCTTGATCCCGCCCTGCTTGATCGAATCCCGCACGTCGTTGCTGCCGTCGAAGCCGACCAGGATCACGTCGGTGCGGCCGGCGGCGGTCAGCGCCGCCCAGGCGCCCATCGCCATGGTGTCGTTGCCGGAGATCACGCCCTTGATGTCGGGATGGGCCTGCAGGATCGACTCCATCTTCGAGAACGCCTCGGTCTGGCTCCAATTGGCCGACTGGCGGGCGACCATCTTCAGGTCGGGATAGTCGTCGATGACGTCGTGATAGCCCTGCGAGCGGATGCCGGCATTGGTGTCGGCCTCGCGCCCGACCAGCTCGGCATAGTTGCCCTTCTCGCCCATCAGCTTGACGAACTCCTGCGCGCCCAGCTGGGCGCCTTGGTAGTTGTTCGACACGATCTGCGCGACGGCGACGCCGGTGACGTTGATCTCGCGGTCGATCAGGAAGGACGGGATGCCGGCGTCCTTCGCCTTCTGCACCGCCGCCACGGTGGCGTCGGCGCCGGCATTGTCCAGGATGATCGCCTTGGCGCCGCGGGCGATGGCGGTGTCGATCCGCTCCATCTGCTTGTTGGCGTCGTCGTCATGGACCAGGACGATGGTGTCGTAGCCCAGGGCCTCGGCCCGCTTCTGGGCGCCCTCGGCCTCCGCCTTGAAGAAGGGGTTGTCGTGCGACGGGGTGATGACGGCGATCAGGTCCGCCGCCTGCGCCATCGCGCCGAAGCCGAGAACCAGTGTGCCGGCGATACCCGCCGCGAGAAGCGCCTTGGTGAAACGCATATGATCCTCCCTGTGGATGTCGTTGATGTCGCCCGGTTCGGGCCTGCGGCCCGCCGGATCTCAGGTGATGCGTTGGATGCTGGCCGCGATCTCGTCGGGCTCGAACACCCGTTTCCAGTCCGGCCGCATCAGCACCGGCTTGCCGAACTCGATCGCCTTGTTGCAGGCGTCGGAGAACACGCCCTCGCGCTCGTCGAAGATGACGGAGGCCAGCACGTTCAGATGGCCCAGCAGGAAGTCGCGCGCCGCGTCGTGGGTGACGCCGCGCGCCACCACCTCGTCCATCGCCTCGCGCATCACCACCAGCAGGGTGGCGCAGACGGTCTCGGACAGGCCGGGCTCCAGCAGCGCCATCTGCTCGACCGAGACCCGGTGCGAGCGCATCACCGGGGCCCAGATGACTCTGGCGATCTCCTCGCCCAGCGCATAGGCCTCCTCCGGCCCCTGCATCAGGGCGGAGACGATGTGCTGCTTGGCCGCGATGCCGCCGAAATAGTCGGTCTTCGCCGCCATCTCGGTCTCGTCGTTGAAGATCGGCGGATGGCAGGGATGGGTTACGAAATAGGTCAGGTCGTCGCGCTTCGGCAGGTGCCCGGCGAAAGGCGCGGCCGCGTCCAGCGCAATCACCATGGTGCCGGGCCTGAGCTGCTTTTCGATCCCGGCGGCGACCCTACCGATCAGCGTGTCCGGCACGGCCAGGATCACCACATCGGCGCCGTCCAGCGCCGCCTCGGCCGGGACGCAGTCGACGCCAAGCTTGGCCTTCAGCTGGGCCCGGCCGGCGTCGCCGACCTCGACATGGCGCACGTCGAAACGCGACCCCTTCAGGTTGCTGGACAGCCGGAAGCCCATCTTGCCGCCAGCCCCGAACAGCGCGATCGACGTCATTGGGCGCCCTCTCTTGTCAGATCCTTGCCGAGACGAGTAAGACAACTGGTATGATGAGTCAATCAGCATGATTTGATCATCGGCGGATGGAGAGGGCAGGGGATGGAGCGCATCGAGGCCGACTACCTGATCGAGACGGCCTATGACCCGCGGGCGGCAGCCGAGGCGATGGCGGGCGAGCAGTCCTCCGGCACCTTCGTGGCGGTGCCGGGCGAGACGCCGGCATTGAAGGAGCGGTCGGCGGCGCGGGTCGAGCGGCTGGAGGTGGTCGGCGACGCCCCGGCGCCGTCGCTGCCCGGCGCGGGCGGGACAGGGCCCGTCGTCCGGGCGCGGGTGACCCTGTCCTGGCCTCTGGCCAATCTCGGCCCGTCGCTGCCGAACCTGATGGCGACCGTGGCCGGAAACCTGTTCGAGCTGAAGCAGTTCTCCGGCCTGAAGCTGCTCGACATCCGCCTGCCCGCGGCCTTCGCCGCGGCCTATGACGGCCCGCGCTTCGGCATCGCCGGCACCAGGCGCCTGGCGGGCGTCGAGGGCCGGCCGCTGATCGGCACCATCGTCAAGCCCAGCGTCGGGCTGGGGCCGCAGGAGACGGCCGATCTGGTGCGCACCCTGGCCGAGGCCGAGATCGACTTCATCAAGGACGACGAGCTGCAGGCCGACGGCCCGGCCTGCCCGTTCGAGGATCGTGCCCGCGCCGTGATGCGGGTGGTCAACGACGTCGCCGAGCGCAAGGGTCGCAAGGTGATGTTCGCCTTCAACCTGACCGGCGACCTGGACGAGATGCGGCGCCGGCACGACCTGGTGCAGGCGCTGGGCGGCACCTGCGTGATGGCCAGCGTCAACTCGGTCGGCCTCGCCGGCATGATCGCGCTCGGCCGCCACAGCGCGCTGCCGATCCACGCCCATCGCAACGGCTGGGGGTACCTGTCGCGCCACCCGCTGCTCGGCTTCAGCTTCACCGCCTGGCACAAGGTCTGGCGGCTGGCCGGGGCCGACCACATCCATGTCAACGGCCTGGCCAACAAGTTCTCGGAGGACGACGACAGCGTCATCGCCTCGGCCCGGGCCTGCCTGAACCCGCTGTTCCCGGACAAGCCGTGCCCGATCATGCCGGTCTTCTCCTCCGGCCAGACGGTGCGGCAGGCCCCGGGCACCTGGCAGGCGCTGGGCTCGACCGACCTGATCTTCGCCGCCGGCGGCGGCATCATGGCCCACCCCGCCGGCCCCGCGGCCGGCGTCGCCGCGTTGCGCGAGGCCTGGGAGGCCGCGGTCGAAGGTGTGCCGCTCGCCGACCACGCCGGCACCCGCCCCGCTTTGGCCCGGGCGCTGGAGGCGTACAAGGGATGAGAGCTTCTTTCGAGCTGGCCCCTGTTCATCTTAGTCCCCCCTCCCCTTGCGGGAGGGGGGCAGGGGGAGGGGTCGGCGCGCGTCCGCGCGCGAATGCGCTTTCGTACCGCTTTGCATGCGAGTCGGTTTGCCGCGGTCCAGGATCGGATCGAGCCGAGAGAATCCCCTCCCTCTATCCCCCTCCCGCGAGGGGAGGGGGGACTCGTTTGCTTTCCGGCGGGGTCCGCTTTAGCCCTCGAGGATGCGTGCATCCGACGGCGCAGGGAGAGGCCGCATGACCTCTTCCCTCCCTTCGGGCCCGCTCGTCTCCTGGTACGGCGACGACTTCACCGGCGCCGCCGCGGTGATGGAGGTGCTGACCTTCGGCGGCGTGCCTTCCGTGCTGTTCCTCGACGTGCCGACGCCGCAGCGCCTCGCCGCCTTTGCCGGCTACCGCGGCATCGGCATCGCCGGGGTGGCGCGATCGAAGGACCCGGCCTGGATGGAGCGGCACCTGCCGCCGGCCTTCGCCGCCCTGGCCGGGCTCGGCGCGCCGGTGGCGCAGTACAAGATCTGCTCCACCCTCGATTCCGCGCCCGATGTCGGCTCGATCGGCAAGGCCGTCGAGCTGGCCGTGCCGTGGCTCGGCGGCGCCTGGCATCCCTTCGTGGTGGCGGCGCCGGCGATCGGGCGCTGGCAGTGCTTCGGCAACCTCTTTGCCGCTTTCGATGGTGCGGTCCACCGCCTCGACCGGCACCCGACGATGAGCCGCCACCCGGTGACGCCGATGCACGAGGCCGATGTCCGGCGGCATCTGGCGCGGCAGACCGACCGCGCGATCGGTCTCGTCGACCTCACCGACCTCCGCTCCGGCGGGGGCGAGGCTGCGCTGCGGCGGGAGATCGAAATGGGCGCCGGGATCGTCGCCTTCGACGTGGCGGACGAGGCCGACCTCGCCGCCGTCGGCGGCCTGATCTGGCGGAACCGCGGCGACAGGCTGTTCGCGATCGGCTCCCAGGGGCTGGAATACGCACTGCTGGCTTACTGGCGAGAGGCCGGGCTGATCGAACCGCCCCCGCCAGTGCCGAGCGCCGGGGTGGTCGACCATGTTGCCGTCGTCTCCGGCTCCTGCGCGCCGCAGACCGCGGCCCAGATCGCGCATGCGCTGAAGCGCGGCTTCCAGCCCGTCCCGGTCGACGCCCGCCACGCTATCGACGCGACCGCCTGGGCCGGCGAGATCGGCCGGGCGGTGGAGGCGGCGCTGGCCGCGATCGGCGCCGGGCACGATCCGCTGCTGTTCACCGCCCGCGGCCCGGACGACCCGGCCGTGGCCGCGCTCAACGACGCGCTCGCCGCCTCCGGCGCCGATCCGGCCGCGGTCAACGAGCGCATCGGCACCGGCCTCGGCACCGCGCTGAAGCAGGTGCTGGGCCGGGCCGGGCTGAAGCGCGGCATCATCGCCGGCGGCGACACCTCGGGCTACGGCGCCGGCGTCCTCGGCATCCACGCCTTGACCGCGCTGGCGCCGACCATCCCCGGGGCCGCGCTGTTCAAGGCCCATGGCGACGATCCGGCTCTGGCGGGGCTGGAGATCGCGCTGAAAGGCGGTCAGATGGGCGCGCCCGACCATTTCCTGCGGATCAAGGCCGGGGGCGGATGACCGGCCGATACACCGCCGTCGCCGTCTCGTGGAACAGCTTCGCCTGGTCCTCCGGCGGCAGCGGCGCCAGGATCCGTTTGAAGCCGGTGAAGATGTCGTCGAAGCGGCCGCACAGGCGGTCGACCGGGAAGTTGCTGGCGACCATCGCCCGGTCGGGCCCGAACATCGCCACTGTCTCGCGCACGATCCAGCCATTGGCCTCGGCGGTCCAGGGCAGGCCCGGCCGGCCGAGGCCGGAGATCTTGACCGCGACATTGGGCCATTCCGCCAGCCGGGCCATGGCCCGGTGCCAGCCGTGCAGCCCCTCCTCGCTGCGGTCGGCCGGCAGGCCGGTGTGGTTCAGCACGATCAGGGTCTTCGGGAAGTCGCGCGCCAGCGCCTCGGCCTCGGGCAGCACCCACCAGGCGGCCTGCAGGTCGAAATGCAGCCCGGCGCCTTCCAGCAGGGCATAGCCGCGGCGCCAGCCTTCGTCCGCCATCAGGCTGCGGCCCGCCTCGCCCGGCCACGCCGGCCCGCCCGGCTTGTGGCGTACGCTGCGCACCAAGGGGAAGCCGGCCTGGGCCCGCAGCACCTCCGGCCAATCGGCCCGGTCCAGCCAGCCCTGGGCGATGATGGCGTTGGGCCGGCCGGTCCGCGCCGCGAGGTCCGACACCCAGCGGGTCTCGCCGATGGGATCGGCGGGGTCCCATTCGGCCTCCATATAGACAGTGGCGCGGATGTCGTGGCCGCGCGAATCCTCGGCATAGTCCTGCGGCAGGTAGCGCCGCTTGATCGGCGTGTAGTCGCCGTAGCGGAAGGGGATCCGGGCCTCCGGCCGCAGCCAGGGATGGTGCCCGTCCTCCGGGATCCAGAAATGCTGGTGGGCGTCGACGATCGGGCCGGTCCAGAGAGCGGGTTCCATCATCGGGCGGCTCCGCGGCGGGCGAAGGGGATGGCCAGTGTGCCGGCCACATAGGTCGCGGCGCAGCCGGCGAAGAAGGTCAGCACGGCGGCATAGGCGCCGGTGGCCTGCAGGATCAGCCCGGCGGCGATCGGCACCACGATGCCGCCGACGCTGCCGGCGCAGTTCATGAAGCCGCCGACCGTGCCCTCCTTGCCCGGCGGCGCCAGCATCGCCGGCAGGCTCCAGTACAGGCTGCCGAAGCACAGCAGGAAGTCGGTCGCGGCCAGCAGGGCCACCGCCGCCCCCGCCTCGGCGACATGCGGCAGCAGCAGGAAGCCGGCCAGGGTGCCGAGGCCGGAGACGGTCAGCAGCAGCTTCAGCGCCACGCCGCGCCGCAGGCCGCGCTTCTGCAGCGCGTCGGCCAGGAAGCCGGCGGTCAGGGCGCCCAGGAAGCCGGCGCCGAAGATCACGAAGGTGGCGGCGCCCATCGCCTTCAGGTCCAGCCCGCGCGCCTGGGCCAGGTAGCTCGGCCCCCAGGTCAGCAAGCCGAAATTCATCATCGCCCAGCCGAAGCGGCCCAGCATGATCGGGGCGACGACCCGGGCGGCGACCGTATCGCCGGTCCGGCCCTTCTCCGCCGCCTCCTGCGGCGCCGGGGCGCGGATATGTGCCAGCTCGGCCGCGTTGACGCCGGGATGCTTGGCCGGGTCGTCGCGCAGCAGCCGCCAGGCGGCGAAGCCCAGCCCGATGGTGACGATGCCGGCGATGCCGAAGGCCAGGCGCCAGGACTCGAGGGCGTAGATCAGCCAGGCGATGGCGGCCCCGCCCAGCGCAGCGCCGAGATAGCTGCCGCTGTCCATGATCACCGCGCCGCGCGCCCGCTCCTGCGGCGCCAGCCACAGCGCGTTCAGCTTGCCGCCGGCGGGGAACAGCGGCGCCTCCGACACGCCGAGGCCGATCCGGGTCAAGAGCAGGGTGAAGCCGTTCACTGCGAACATCGCCGCGGTCTGGAACACGCCCCACAGCAGGGTCGACCCGGCGATGATCCGGCTCGGCCCCATCCGGTCGATCAGCCAGCCGCCGGGGATCTGCAGCAGCGCGTAGCTCCAGAAGAAGGCGCTCAGCAGCACGCCCTGCATCGTCGGCGACAGCTCCAGCTCCTTGGCGATCGTCGGCATGCCGACCGACAGCGAGGTGCGGTCGGCCAGGTTGATCACCGTCAGCACGGCGACGAAGGCGAACACCTTCCAGCGCACCGCGGTCGGCGTCTCGGCCCGCTCCGCCGCCGTGATTCCGATCTGCGCCATCGCGTCCTCCCTCAGGCGGTTCTTCAGTTCGTGCCGATGCGGAACAGGCGACCCGGCCGCGCCGCGCCCAAGACACGGCCGATCAGCGGCCAGGCCAGCATGACGAGGCCCAGCGTGGTGATGCTGCCGACCAGGGCGTTCGACCAGAACACCGACAGGCTGCCGCCGGACATGATCATCGACTGGCGGAACGCGTCCTCCGCCTTGTCGCCCAGCACCATGGCCAGCACGAGGGGCGCGATCGGGTAGTCGAGCTTCTTGAAGACGTAGCCGGCGATGCCGAAGGCCAGCACCAGCCCCATGTCGAAGGGCGAGTTGGCGACGGTGTAGGCGCCGGCGAAGCACACCACCACGATCACCGGCCCGATGACGGCGAAGGGGATGCGCAGGATGGCGCTGAACACCGGCACGGTCGCCAGCACCAGGGCGACGGCGACGACGTTGCCCAGATACATGCTGGCGATCAGGCCCCAGACGAAGTCCGGCTGGTCGATGAACAGCATCGGGCCGGGCGTCAGGCCCCAGATCATCAGCCCGCCCATCATGACGGCGGCGGTGGCCGATCCGGGCACGCCCAGCGCCAGCATCGGCAGGATGGCGCAGGTGCCGGCGGAGTGGTCCGCGGCCTCGGGCGAGACGATGCCGGCCGGCTCCCCCTTGCCGAAGCCCTCTTTCCGCCGGGCGAAGCGCCGGGCCAGGCCGTAGCTCATGAAGCTGGCGGCGGTCGGCCCGCCCGGGGTGATGCCCATCCAGCAGCCGACCAGCACGCTGCGCAGCAACGCCAGCCATTGCCGCGGCAGCTCGCGCATGGCGCGGCCGACGTCGCGCAGCCCGACCCGGGCGCGGATGCCGTCGAAGCGCAGCCCTTCCTCCATGGTCAGGATCAGCTCGCCGATGCCGAACAGGCCGATCACCGCGACCAGGAAGCTGATGCCCTTGATCAGGTCGACGAGGCCAAAGGTCAGGCGCAGGTTGCCGGAGACGGTGTCCATCCCGACCGTGGCGAAGGCGAAGCCCAGCATCATCGACACCACGGTCTTCACCGGCGACCCGCTGCCCATGCCGACGAAGGAGGCGAAGGCCAGGAAGTAGACGGCGAAGAATTCCGGCGAGCTGAAGCGCAGCGCGAACTGCGCCACCCAGCCGGACAGCAGGGTGATGACCACCACCCCGGCCAGGGCGCCGAAGCCGGCCGACAGGAAGGCCAGGGTCAGCGCCCGCGCCGCCTGGCCGGCCCGGGCCATCGGATAGCCGTCGAAGGTGGTGGCGACCGAGGACGGCTCGCCCGGGATGTTGAACAGGATCGAGGTGGTGGACCCGCCGAACAGCGCGCCCCAGTACATGCAGCTCAGCAGGATGATGGCCGAGACCGGGTCCATGGCGAAGGTCAGCGGCAGCAGCAGCGACACGCCGTTCGGCGCGCCGAGGCCGGGCAGCACCCCGACCAGGATGCCGAGCATCACGCCCAGCACCATCAGCATCAGGTGATAGCCGCTCAGCACCGTGCCGAAGCCGTCGACGAGATGGGCGAGATTGTCCACGAGGCGTCTCCGGATGTCAGGCGAGGCCGAGCCAGGCCTCGACCGGGCCCTTCAGCAGCGGCACCTGGAACCAGGTCTCGAACACCAGCCACAGCAGCGCGGCGACGCCGAGCCCGACCGGCACGGCCGTCCGCAGCCGGTAGCCGCCCTGCAGTCGCATCACCCCGGCGAGGTAGAGGGCGGAGGCGACATAGAGGCCGAGCGGGATCGACAGCGCGACGAAGGCCGCCATCGGGCCGAAGAAGGCGGCGACCCGGCGCAGCCGCACGCCATCCAGGAACGTGCTGCCGTCGCGGGCCCGGATCGCCTGCACCAGGGTGCCCAGGCTGCCGGCGACGATGATCAGGCCGACGGCGAAGGGGAAGGTGCCGGGCTCGGGCCCCGCCTCGTTCCAGCCGATGCCGCCCTGCAGCCCGCCGATGGCGGCCGCGGCGCCGACCGCGCCGGTGGCCGCCGAGGCCGCGCATTCCATCGCGAAGCGGGAGATCCCGCCGCCTTCAGGTTCATGACGTTGATCGATCACCTGTCGGACCCTTTTTTAGTCCCCCCTCCCCTTGCGGGAGGAGGGTTGGGGGAGGGGTCTGCGCGCGTCCGCGCGCGAATGGGCAGAGCACCGAATTCTCCGTCCGCGCCGGTTTGCGAC
>NZ_JBHYMS010000065.1:0-39719 GCF_042743185.1 Inquilinus sp. NPDC058860
GGTCCAGGCCAGCCCGAGCCGCGAGAACCCCCTCCCCCTACCCCCCTCCCGCAAGGGGAGGGGGGACTCGTTTGGATTGCGTCGACATCTGCTGCTGATCTCCTCGGCCACATGGGAGAGGCAACGCAAATGGATGGGCCTGCTCTGGCCGTTCACCGGATTATCCGCCTCACAGCCGGATCGCGGTGCCGGTGCGGCGCGAGCGTTCGGCGGCGAAGGCCATGAAGTGGCTGTCCAGCGATTCCTCCAGCGAGGTCAGGGCGACGTTCACCTGGCTGCGGCCGCGGCGCTGGATCTGCCGGCCCAGGAACTCGGCCATCAGCCGGTCGTCGCCGCCGCCATGGCCGCTGTCCTCGGGCACGGTCAGGCGGATCGTGGTGACGTCGTCGGTGCGGAAGTCGATCACCGTGATCTCGTTCTTCTCCAGATGCCCGGCGATCTCGCCATGGGTGCCCATCAGATGCAATGTCCGGGTGTTCTCGGCGGTGAAGGCGCTGACGTTCAGCGTGGCGCTGACGCCGTTGGCGAAGCGCATCGCCACCACCTGGTTGTCGACCACGTCGTTGTCGCAGCGATAGACGCAGCGGCCGTAGGGCCCCTCGCGCAGCGCGGCGCGGATGCCGTCCGGCGAGGTGTCCAGGCTCAGCACCTTGTGCGGCCAGGCATCGGCCGGCTTGAACTTCTCCAGATAGATGCGCTGGGCGGAGTAGGGGCAGACGCGCTCGACCTTGCAGCCCTCGTCGCAGCGGTCGGTCGACCCGTCGGGCGCGTTCTCGCGCCGGAAATGCGCCAGCGAGCCGTAGGAAGACACCTCCTGGCATGGCGCTCCGGCCAGCCAGCGGATGATGTCCAGGTCGTGGCAGGTCTTGGCCAGGATCAGCGGGCTGGACTCCTCCTCGCGCCGCCAGTTGCCGCGCACGAAGCTGTGGGCGAAGTGCCAGTAGCCGATGTGCTCGGTCTGGCGCAGCGTCACCAGCCGGCCGATCACGCCGCGGTCCAGAATCTCTTTTATGCGCGAGAAGAAGGCGGTGTAGCGCAGCACATGGGCGACTGTCACATCCGCCCCTGTTTCCCTCGCGGCCTCGGCCAGGGTGCGGGTCTCCTCCTCGGTCGGCGAGATCGGCTTCTCCAGCAGGATCCCCAGGCCGCGGCGGATCGCGGCCAGCGCCGGCTCCAGATGCAGCGCGTCCGGCGTGGTGATCAGCACCGCATCCAGCTCGGTCTCGCGCGCCAGCAGGTCGCGCCAGTCGGCATAGAGGTGCTCGGACCCCAGGCCGTGCCGGGCGGCGGCGTCCTGCAGCCGGTCGGCCCGCGGGTCGGCGATGGCGACGATCCGCGCCTGGTCCGGCCGGCGCCGGATATAGTCGCCATAGGCCTCGATGCCGCGGTTGCCGGCGCCGATCACCGCAACGCGGATCTGCTGGGATTTCAAGGATTTGGACATCGGTCTTGGCTTTCGGCTCGAACGATGGAGGTGGACGGGTCTAGCCCTTGACGGCGCCGGCGGTCAGGCCGCGGGTGAAGTGCTTCTGGACCAGGGCGAACAGTATGGCCGCGGGCAGGGTGGTGACCACGCCGGCGGCCATCAGATAGTCCCAGCGGATCACGTTCTCGCCGACGAAGCGGGTCAGGGCCAGGGTGACCGGCCATTTGCCGTCGTCGGTCAGCATCACCAGCGGGAAGATCAGGTCGCTCCAGGCGTGGATGAAGGTGTAGATCGCGGTCATCGCCAGGCCCGGCCGGACCACCGGCAGGATGATGTGCCACAGGCTCTTCAGGCGCGAGCAGCCGTCGACCATCGCCGCCTCCTCCAGCTCGCGCGGGATGCCCAAGAGGAAGCCGTGCAGCAGCCAGATCGCGATCGGCATGGCCAGGGCGGTGTCGCACAGGATCACCGACAGGTAGGTGTCCAAGAGGCCGGCCGCGATCATGAATTCGTAGAGCGGGATGACGATCACGACCGGCGACAGCATCTGCGTCGCCAGCACCAGGAACAGCAGCGCGGTGCGGCCGGTGAAGCGGAACCGCGCCAGGCCGTAGGCGCCCAGGAAGCCGAAGCTGGTCGAGATCGCGGCGGCCGCCCCGGCGATGATCAGGCTGTTGCCCAGGGCCTCGACCACCCGGTACTGGCCGAACAGGGCGCGGGCGTAGTTGCCGAGGTCCAGGCTGCGCGGCAGGAATTCCGGCGGCCAGACATACAGCCGGTCATAAGGGGTGAAGGAGGTCTTCAGCATCACCCAGACCGGCAGCAGCAGGAAGCCCAGCAGCAGGATCAGAGCCCCATGCCGCCCGATCTCGGGCAGGAGGCGGCGCCCAAAAGTGCTGGAGGTCGTCATTCCTCGCCCCCCTTCAGCACGCGCCAGTACAGGAGCGACACCGACATCAGGATGGTGAAGACCACGACCGCCATGGCCGAGGAGGTGCCGAAGTCGAAATTGCCGAAGGCGGTCTCGTAGATCTGGATCGGCAGGGTGGCGGTGGCGCCGGCCGGGCCGCCCTTGGTCAGCGGCCAGATCACCTGGAAGGAGTTGAAGGTCCAGACGGTGGACAGGAGCACGCAGGTCATCAGCACCGGCCGCAGCAGGGGCAGGGTGATGCGGCGAAAGATCTGCAAGGGCCGGGCGCCGTCGATCCGCGCCGCCTCGATAAGGTCGTCGGGGATGCGCTGCAGCCCGGCCATCAGCGTCACCACCATGAAGGGGATGCCCAGCCAGGCATCGACCGCCACGGTGGCGATGAAGGCCGTGGTCTCCTGGCCCAGGAAGGAGATCGGCTCGCGGATCGCGCCGGTCACCAGCAGCACGGCGTTGATCCAGCCGGACTGGCCGTCCAGCACCCAGCGCCAGGAGATGGCGGCGATCACCGCCGGCGTCACCCAGGGCAGCATCAGCAGCGCCAGATAGACCTTGCGGCCGGGGAAGGGGCGCTGCAGCAGCAGCGCCCCGCCCAGGCCGATCAGCAGCTTCGCCCCCACCGAGCAGGCGGTCCACACCACCGTCAGCCGCAGCGTCCGCAGGAAGGCCGGCTCCTGCACCAGCGCCAGGAAGTTCTCGGCCCCGACGAAGTCGTTGCCCTCCCAGGGCGCGGTCAGCACCACATGGTGCACCGACTGCCAGAAGATGCGCAGGACGGGCAGGCCCAGCAGCGCCACGATCAGCAGCAGCGGCAGCGCCAGATAAGGCCAGGGCGCCCGGTCCGGCGACCAGGGGCGGGCGCGGGTGGCCCGGTGCGCCGTGGCGGGGGCGAGCGCGACCACGGGGTCAGGCGCGCGGTTCGATGCGGGCCTTGCGGATCTTCTCCGCCGCCGCATCCAGCGCCTCCTGCGGCGTCGCCTTGCCCAGGATCGCCGACTGCACCGCCTCGACCATGATCTTCTCGAAGGGCTGCCAGGCCCGCGGCGTCGGCTGGGCGAAGCCGTTCGCCTTCATGGCGATGAAGGTCTGCCAGAACGGCGTCTTGAAGGTGTCCATCTGCTCCTCCTCCGCCAGCAGCGGCACCAGCCCGCTGGTCGCGTCCCACTTGGCGTGGATGTCCGGCTGCAGCAGATAGGCGACGAACGTGCCGGCCGCCTCGGGATGCTCGCTCCTGGCCGAGATGGCGAGGCTGTCGGAGACCAGCTCGCCCTTGCACTCCTTGCCGCAGGGCAGCGGCGCCACGGCGTAGGGGGCGGTCTTGTTGTCGGGATCGAGGCCCATGATCGCCTTGCCCCAGGGGCCGCTGACCATCATCGCGATCTTGCCCTGGGCGAACAGCGGCGGGTGCTGCTCGCGGTTCAGCTCCAGCGGGTTGGGCACGACCTTGTCCTTCTGGAACAGGTCGACATAGAACTGCAGCGCGCCCACCGCCTCCGGGCTGTTGATCTTCGTTTCGCCCGACGAATCAAAGGCTTCGCCGCCGTTCTGGTAGACGAAGTTCAGGAACTGGCTGACCAGGGTGACATGGGCGGCGGCAGCCGTGGCGTAGCCATACATGCCGGGGTTCTTCTCGGTCACCGCCTTGGCGGTCGCCACCAGCTCGTCCCAGGTCTTGGGCGGGGTCGGGATCAGGTCGGTGCGGTAGTACAGGGCCTGGGTCGAGAACGCCATCGGCACGGCCATCTGCTTGCCGCCGAACTGCGCCGCGACGCGCACGGGCTCCGGGATCCGCCCCAGCGTCTCGGCGTCGACCAGCCCGTCCACCGGCCGGATCGCGCCCATCATCGAGAACTCAGCGACGTTGCGGGTGCCGATATAGGCGACGTCGGCGGCGCGGCCGGCGATGAAGTCGGTCGACAGCTTCTGGAACGCCTCGTCCCAGCCCACGCCCTCGACCTTCACGGTGATGTCCGGGTTCTTCTCCTGGAAGCCGGCGACGATCTCGCCCAGCAGCTTCTGGTTCCGCTCCTCGCTGGCGCCGGGGATGAAGAAGCGGATCTCCTCGGCCAGGGCCGGCCCGGCGAGGCCGGCGGCGATGAGGAGGACGCAAAGGCTCGGCCCGAGCCGCATGCTGCGCAGGTTCATGTTAGCCTCCCGTGGCTGGTGTTGCTTGGCTTGGGAACGGCCCCGATCCCGAAGGATCAGGGCGGGCGTCTCATCCCGCCCTGGCGGAGGAGAAGGTCCAGCGCCAGGCCGACCGCACCGCGCAGATAGCCGTCGCCCTCGTCGGGGCTGATGACGATCCCGGTGCGGCATTCGTCGAAATTGTAGCCATGGGCGCGGAAGCTCTCGTTCAGCGCCTTCAGCAGGTAGATGTTCAGCGCCGGCTGCGGCGCCCGGAACACGATCGCCTCCAGGTCGAACAGGTTGGCGACCTGGGCCAGGGCCTGGCCGATCCAGCGGCCGGCGCAGTCGAAGATCTCGATCGCCTCCGGGTCGCCCTGCGACGCGATATGGGCCAGCACGGCGATGTCGTCGGACAGGCCGCGCTTCAGCGCCTGGCGCGAGATCGCGGACAGCGAGGCCAGCGAGGCCAGGCAGCCGCATTTGCCGCAGCGGCAGGCGGCGCCGGAATAGGGAGCCAGCGACAGGTGGCCGATCTCGCCGGCCTGGCCCTTGCCGCGATAGACGTCGCCGTTGATCGAGATGCCGGATCCGATCTCGTTCTGCAGGCTCACGACGGCATAGTTCTCATAGGCCCGGGCCAGGCCCAGCATGCGCTCGGCGACGACGATGGCGTTGGACGGCGTCTCGGCCGCGACGCCGATGCCGAAGGCGTCCTGCAGCGCCGCGGTCAGGCGCCGGCCGGCGCCGATCACCTCGGCCCGGCGTGGCCCGACCTCGCCCAGCACAACGCCGCCGGCGGCCAGGGCGTCCCAGCCGGGGCCGCCCCTGCGGCGCAGCCGCTCCAGCGCCTCGACCAGCGGCGACGGGTCGTCATTGGCCGGGGCGGGCAGGGGGATCGGGCTCTGCTTCGGCGCGCCGGCCAGGTCGGCGATCACCAGCTGCGCCGACCCGGCGCCGAGATGCAGGCCCAGCAGCGTGCCATAATCGGGGTCGAGATCCAGCATCATCCGCGGCCGGCCGCCGCCCGACGCCTTGGCGCCGGTCTCGCGCAGCAGGCCGTGGCCGATCAGGGTGCGCACCAGGGGCGTCATGGCCGAGGCGCTGAGGCCCAGCTCGCGCGCCGCCTCGATCCGGCTGGCGCCGCCGCGGCGGTGGATCAGGCGCAGCAGCTCCGAGGCATCGCCCCAGCGCCCGCGCAGATCCGGCTCTCCCGTGCTCTTCGCCACCATTCCTCCGTGGAACTTTGTTCCTGTCCCCTGCGGCCTTATCGACTCATATTTCATGATTCGGGATGTCGCAACCGCATAATTTCTGATTATGAAATAAGCATACGTCCTTTGAGGGAGGCCGCCTTACGGGAAATTCAGGACGCGAATCGCCCGCATGCGTTACCGTTGATAGGAATTTTCCCAAGATCAGAAAGAAAATTTTCGCGCCTGCTTCCGCACCGAAAATATTGGCGCCGCGCCGCGGCGCGAAAAGACGGAGGGATGGGCATGACGAACAAGATCGTCATCGAGAACCAGAAGACGGGCAATCCTCAGAGCGAATGGGATATCGACGGGATCGGCGACGCCAATATCGTCGGCTTCGCCACCAGCATCAGCGTCGATCCCGGCGGGACGGTCAGCTTCAAGGTCGACACGGATTCGACGGACTACCGCATCGATATCTACCGTCTCGGCTATTACAACGAGGACGGGGCCCGGAAGGTCACGACGCTGCAGGTGCAACTGACCACGGCCCAGGTGCAGCCCGACCCGATCGTCGATCTCGGCACCGGGCTGGTCGATGCCGGAAACTGGGCGGTCTTGGCATCCTGGCTGGTGCCGTCGGACGCGGTGACCGGGCTCTATATCGCCAAGCTGGTCCGGCAGGACGGGACCGCGGGCGCGAACCACATGCCTTTCGTGGTGCGCGACGGCGGGGCCGGCAGCGACATCCTGTTCATGACCGCCGACACGACCTGGCAGGCCTACAACTCCTGGGGCGGCTACAACCTCTATGGCGGCAACCTGCCGCCGGGCCGCGCCTACAAGGTCAGCTACAACCGGCCCTACAACACCCGCGGCTTCGATTTCCAGAGCGGCCCGCAGGACTGGATCTTCGGCGCCGAATACCCGGCGATCCGGTGGCTGGAACGGAACGGCTACGACCTGTCCTACGCCACCGGCGTGGATGCCGATCGCGACGCGGCCGCGCTGCTCGCCTACAAGATCCTCCTGTCGGTCGGCCATGACGAATACTGGTCGGCCGCCCAGCGGGCCAATGTCGAGGCGGCGCGGGACGCCGGCGTTCACCTGGCCTTCTTCAGCGGCAACGAGTGCTACTGGAAGATCCGGTGGGAGCCGAGCATCGACGGCAGTTCCACCCCGTACCGGACCATGGTCTGCTACAAGGAATCGCGCGCCAACGCCAAGATCGACCCCAGCCTGGTCTGGACCGGCAGCTGGCGCGACCCGCGCTTCAGCCCGCCCGGCGACGGCGGCCGGCCCGAGAACGGGCTGACCGGCACGATCTTCCAGGTCGATTCCTACCGGCTCGACACGATCGCCATTCCCTATGCCTATTCCCGGCTGCGCTTCTGGCGCAACACCACGATCGCCAGCCTGCAGCCGGGCCAGACCGGCTCGCTGGTCACCGGCTATCTCGGCTATGAATGGGACGAGGATCGCGACAACGGCGCCCGGCCGGCCGGGCTGATCGACCTGTCGCTCTCGACCGTCAACGTCAGCACCTATCTCCGCGACTACGGCACGACGATCGGCACCAAGGATGCCGTGCACAGCCTGACGCTGTACCGCGCGCCCAGCGGCGCCCTCGTGTTCGGCGCCGGCACGGTCTACTGGGTCTGGGGGCTCGACCCGAACCACGACAACGAGCCCACCCCCGCGGACCCGATCGTCCAGCAGGTGACGGTCAACCTGTTCGCCGACATGGGGGTGCAGCCGGCCACGCTGCAGCCGGGCCTCGTCGCCGCCACGGCCTCGACCGACACGACCCCGCCGAGCTCGACCATCACCTCGCCGGCGGCCGGCACGACCTGGGCGGAAGGCCAGCGAGTGGTCATCGCCGGCACGGCGACCGATGCCGGCGGCGGCGTGGTCGCCGGTGTCGAGGTCTCGCTCGACGGCGGCGCCACCTGGCGCAAGGCGACGGGCACCACGAGCTGGACCTGCAAATGGACCGCCCAGGTGGCGGGGACCTACACGCTGAAGTCACGCGCCACCGACGACAGCGCCAATATGGAGACGCCCGGCAGCGGGGTCGCGGTGACGGTCTCCGCGGCCCCGACCGTCGGCCTCTGGGGCTTCGGCCAGCAGCCGGCCACGGTCTTCATCCAGGACCCGAACGGGGTGGAGCTGGGCGTGAAGTTCCTCTCCACCGTGAACGGCACGGTCGCCGGCCTGAAATTCTACAAGGGCCTGCAGAACGAGGGGCCGCACACCGGCAATCTCTGGTCCAGCGACGGCACGCTCCTCGCCAGCGCGGCCTTCGCGGACGAGATCCCGACCGGCTGGCAGACGGCGGCCTTCGGAACGCCGGTGGCGATCACCGCCGGTACGATCTATGTCGCGTCCTACCACACCAACGGCTTCTATTCGGCCGATGCCAACGGCCTTGCGAGCGGGCACACCAGCGGCCCGCTGACCGCTCTGGCGGATGCCGACGTCGGCAACGGCGTCTTTGCCTATGGTCCCTCCTCGTCCTTTCCGAACACCAGCTTCCAGGGATCGAACTACTGGATCGACGTGATGTTCGAACCGGGCGCGGCACCGGTGGGAGACAGCCTGTTCTCCCTGTCCGACGTCCCGGCGACCATCACCGTCGCCGATCCGTCGGCGGTGGAGCTCGGGGTCAAGTTCACCACCAGCGCCGCGGGGACGATTGCCGGCATCCGCTTCTACAAGGGGCCGCAGAACACCGGGGCGCATCAGGGCCGGCTGTGGACGGGGGCAGGTTCGCTGCTGGCGACCGTGACCTTCAGCGGCGAGACGGCGAGCGGCTGGCAGACGGCCTATCTCACCAGCCCGGTCGCGATCTCTCCGGGCACGACCTACATCGTCTCGTACCACTCGAACGGGTTCTACTCCGCCAACGGCGCCTATTTCGCTTCGGCGCATACCAACGGCCCGCTGACCGCGCCGTCGGATGCGGCGGCCGGCGGGAACGGCGTGTACAGCTACGGCGCGGCGGGCAGCTTCCCGAACAACACGTTCAACGCCACCAACTACTGGGTGGATGTGATCTTCGTGCCGGATTGAACGGGTCGGCGGCGCGGGTCGGGAAACAGCGTCCGCACCAGCGCCGCCGCGATCCGCTCCAGATGGCCGGCGTCCCGGTAGACGCGCTCCATCACCGCCAGGCCGCGGGTGAAGGTGACGACCAGGTCCGCGGCCTCCTCCGGCGACACCGCCAGCCGGGCGCGGGCCGCGTCGGTCGACAGCGCGGCCAGGACGATGCGGCGCAGCTCGTCCAGCATGCCGCGCAGCCGCGTCTGCAGCCGCGGATCGTCCAGCGCCGCCGGCTCCGTCGCTGTCTTGGTGCTCAGGCAGCCGCGTGCGGGAGAGCCGCTGGTCATGCTGGCGATGGCGGCGTCGAACAGGGTCCGCAGCGCCTGTTCCGGGTCGGGCCTCGACTCCATGGCCTGCCGGATGGCGGCCAGGAACCGCCCGACATAGGCGTCGAAGGCCAGCAGGAAGATCTCCTCCTTGCCGCCATAGGCGTTGTAGAGCGAGCCGCGCAGCACGCCGGTCGCCTGGGCGATGTCCTGCATGGTGGTGGCGCTCAGCCCCTTGCGCCAGAACACGCCCAGCGCCTCCGCCAGCATCTCGCTTTCATCGAACTGCCGCACGCCGGCCATCACCGCCTCGGATCATTCTTGACGGGGTTGTCAAACTTGACGCGTTTGTCAAAGATACAGCCGGCGGCGAGACTGCAACAGGCCAAGACGATGCCCGACACCCTCACCCTCTACGAACTGGCCGGCGCCGACGCCGCGCTGCGCTTCAGCCCGCATTGCTGGAAGACCCGCATGGCCCTGGCCCATAAGGGGCTGGAGGCGGAGCGGATGCCCTGGCGATTCACCGAGAAGGAGGCGATCGCCTTCTCCGGCCAGGGGCTGGTGCCGGTGCTGGTGCATGACGGCGAGACCGTCTGCGACTCCTGGCGGATCGCGCTGCATCTCGAGGAGCGGTTTCCCGACCGGCCGTCGCTGTTCGGCGCCGCCGCCGCCGTGCCCCTGGCGCGCTTCGTCAACGGCTGGGCCGATGCCGTGCTGAGCCCGGCGATCGCCCGGATCATCCTGGTCGAGATCTTCGACTGCCTGGACGAGCGCGATCTCGGCTATTTCCGCAGCTCGCGCGAGCAGCGCTTCGGCCAGAGGCTGGAGGAGGTTGTGGCCGACCGGCCGGCCCATATGGCGACGCTCACGCAGGCGCTGACCCCTTTGCGCCGGGCGCTGGCGCAGGACCCGTTCCTGTCCGGGGCGCAGCCGGCCTATGCCGATTACTGCGTCTTCGGCATGTTCATGTGGGCCCGCTGCACCAGCCCGGTCGAGCTGCTGCAGCCGGACGACCCGGTCTTCGCCTGGCGCGACCGGCTGCTCGACGCCTTCGACGGCATGGCCCGGGCGGCGCCCTGCGCTCGGGGTTGACGGCCGGGCGCGTCCAGCCGCCAGACCGCGCATTCGGTGCCGTAGTGTTGCTCGAGGCCGATGCTGCGCATGCCCAGCCGCTGCATCACCCGTATCGAGGCGGCGTTGCCGGGATCGGCCACGCCGTACAGGCAGGGTGCCCGCAGCGTGGTGAAGGCGAAATCGGCCATGGCCCGTGCCGCCTCGGTCGCCAGGCCCCGGCCCCAATGGTCCGGCCGCAGCCGCCAGCCGATCTCCAGCGGCTGGGCCGGGTCGTTCTCGATGTGCTGGACGCAGCCGGCGCCGATCACCTCGTCCGACCCGGCGAGCAGGAAGGCCCACCAGGAGAAGCCCTGGGCGGCCCAGCGCGCCTGCACCCGGGCGATGCCGGCGCGGACATCCTCCGCCGTGTCGGTCGTGCCGCCGACATAGCGCATCACCGTCGGATCGGAATTCAGCGCCAGCAGGCCGTCGAAGTGCCGCTCCGCATAGGGTTCCAGGCGCAGGCGGGGCGTGTGGAGAATGGTCATGCGACGTCGAACGCCTCGTGGAACGTCACCGTCCCGCCAGGCACCTCCGCGCCGAAGGGCAGCGCCAGGAAGTACTGGGGCGGGATTCCGGGCGACTGCAGTCTCGATTCAGCGGCGAAGCCGAAGCGGCCGTAGTAACCGGGCGCGCCGGCCAGGACGCAGCCCCGGGCCCCGAGGGCGCGGATTCGGTCGAGGCCGGCGCGGATCAGGGCCTGGCCGATGCCCCGGCCCTGCCGGTCGGGCCGGACCGCCACGGGGCCGAGCCCATACCAGTCCCGCACGGCGCCATCGATGGCGACGGGCGAGAAGGCGACCTGGCCGACGATCTCGCCGTCCTCCTCGGCCACCAGCGCGACCGTCAGCGCCCCGGCGGCCCGCAGCGCCTCGACGATGGCCGGCTCTCGACCGTCGCTGTAGGGCCGGCCGCGGAACGCGTCCTCGACCAGCCGGCGCACCGTCGAATCGTCTTCCGGCTGCTGGTCCCTGATCATGCCGCCTCAGGTGTCCAGCATGGTCAGGGCGGCCTTGCGGTCGCCCGGCTTCAGCTTCAGGAACAGCGTCCGGGCCTTCTTGATGTCGCTGTCGGATCCGCTCTCCGCCGCGGCCTTCAGGGCCAGCGCGGTCGCATTGTCCGCCCCGCAGATGAAGGCCACTGCCTTGGCCAGGCGCCCCATGGCTTCGCGATCGATCCTGGTCTCGTCCATCCCGGTCCTTCCCCGTGTCGCCGGCTGTCTTCGACGCCGGTTCTGGACCATCGCGGGATCGCTGCCCAGGATTTTCGATGTCCGTCAGTCGCCGGTCCGCTCGAAGCGCATGATCCAGTTGGTCTCCCAGCTCGCGCCGCCATCGGTCGAGAAGGCCTGCTCCCACCGCGCCGACCGGCCGGTGATCTCCGACCAGATGAAGCGCACCCGGATCGGCGTGCCCTCCCAGACGTCGTCGCCGAAGAAGGTGCCGACGCCGTTCTCGAACCGGCCGCGCAGCGGCGCCTCGTCCATGTGCAGGGTCCGGCCGTCGAACCACCAGATCGACCACAGCGTCGTTTCCGCGTCGAACAGGCGCAGCGTGGCGGCGCGATAGGGGCCGGCCGGCAACTCCAGGATGTTGTCGTCGATCGTGCCCAGGCCGCCGATCAGCGGGCGCATCTCGGAATGGCCGGCGAACTCGTCCCAATGCGTGTCGCCGGCCAGGCGGCGGCGCAGCCGGCGGTGCGACACCGACCAGCGGCCGAACAGAGGGCCGAAATCGTCGCGGCCGTCACTCGGCGAATCGGGGACGCTGGGGTCGGTGCCGGGGGCGGGCTTGGCGAACAGCGCGGGCATCGGTCTCTCCAGGATGAAAGGGCGATGCTGCGAAGGATGCGGGCGGCCAGCTGACATCCAGTGTCAGGATTTTTTCGGCTATGCTCGCTTCATGCGCGCCAACCGCCTGCTGTCGATCCTGCTGCTGCTGCAGTCCCGCGGCCGCCTGACCGCCCAGGCGCTGGCGGCGGAGTTCGAGGTGTCGGTCCGCACCGTCTACCGCGACATCGACGAGCTTTCGGCCGCCGGCGTGCCGGTCTATGCCGACCGCGGGCCGGGCGGCGGCTTCGCCCTGCTCGACGGCTACCGCACCCGGCTGACCGGGATGACCGCGAGCGAGGCCGAGACCCTGCTGCTGGCCGGGCTGCCCGGGCCGGCGGCGGATCTCGGCCTGGCCGAGCCGCTGGCGGCGGCGCGCCTCAAGCTGCTCGCGGCGGTACCGCGGGCGGCGGGGGAGGGCGCGGCCCGCGTCGGCGACCGCTTCCACCTCGACCCGGTCGACTGGTACCGCCGGGCCGAGCCGCCGCCGCACCTGCCGGCGATCGCGCGGGCGGTCTGGGGCCAGCGCCGGCTGGTGATCCGCTACGAGAGCTGGTCGGCCACGGTGCGGCGCACGGTCGACCCGCTCGGCCTCGTGCTCAAGGCCGGCGCCTGGTACCTGATGGCGCGGACCGGGGCCGACATCCGCACCTACAAGGTCGCCAAGGTGCTGGACCTGGACGTGCTGCCGGATGGCTTCGAGTATCCCCCCGGCTTCGACCTGGCGGCGCAGTGGCGGGACTCGCTGCAGCGCTTCGCCCGCGAGCTGCGCCGGGCCGAGGCGGTGCTGCGCGTCTCGCCCGAGGCGCTGCCGCTGCTCGACCGGCTCGGCGCCGACGCGGCCGAGGCGGTGCGGCAGGCGGAGCCGGATGCGGCGGGCTGGCGCCAGGCGACGGTGCCGATCGAGGGCGTCGGCCACGCCGCCCGGCTGCTGCTGGGCTTCACCGACACGATCGAGGTGCTGGACCCGCCCGAACTGCGGCAGGCCCTGGCCGACGGCGCCCGTCGGGTGACGAAGTTGTATGACAAGGAGCATTGACAATCCCGACCGGCGGCCTACCGTCCGGCCGATGCCGCGCCGCCCGGACGGCCCGGCCCGCCAGCGAGAGAGTGTGCGATGAACGAGCGCGGCCTGCGGAAGGGCCTGACCAGCTACGGCGATGCCGGGTTCTCGCTGTTCCTGCGCAAGGCCTTCATCAAGGCCATGGGCTATTCCGACGACGCGCTGGACCGGCCGATCATCGGCATCGTCGACACCGGCAGCGACTTCAACCCGTGCCACGGCAACGTGCCGGCGCTGATCGAGGCGGTGAAGCGCGGGGTGATGCTGGCGGGCGGCATGCCGATGGCGTTCCCGACCATCTCGATCCACGAATCCTTCGCCCACCCGACCAGCATGTTCCTGCGCAACCTGATGGCGATGGACACGGAGGAGATGATCCGCGCCCAGCCGATGGACGCGGTGGTGCTGATCGGCGGCTGCGACAAGACCGTGCCCGCCCAGATCATGGCCGCGGCCAGCGCCGACAGGCCTGCGATCGTGCTGCCCACCGGCCCTATGGTGGTCGGCCACCACAAGGGCGAGGTGCTGGGCGCCTGCACCGACTGCCGGCGGCTGTGGGGGCGCTGGCGGGCCGGCGAGATCGACGATGAGGAGATCGAGGCGGTGAACGGCCGGCTGGCGCCGTCGGTCGGCACCTGCATGGTGATGGGCACCGCCAGCACCATGGCGATCCTGGCCGAGACGCTGGGCCTGTCGCTGCCCGGCGCCGCCGCCATCCCGGCCACCCATGCCGACCGCATCCGCTGCGCCGAGGCCACCGGCCAGGCGGCGGCGCGGATGGCGGTGTCCGGCGGGCCGAGGCCATCCGAGATCCTGGTCCCCGGCGCCTTCCACAACGCCATGGTGGCGCTGCAGGCGGTCGGCGGGTCGACCAACGGGCTGGTGCATCTGGCCGCCATCGCCGGCCGGGTCGGGCAGCCTCTGGACTACGCCGAGTTCGACCGGATCGGGCGCGAGACGCCGGTGCTGATCGACCTCAAGCCCTCCGGCACGCATTACATGGAGCATTTCCATCATGCCGGCGGCGTGCCGCATCTGCTGGCGGAGCTGCGCGACCTCCTGGACCTGACCGTGCCGACCGTGGCCGGCGGCACCCTGGCCGACACGCTGCCGCAGCCCGGCGAGTGGCGCGACGAAGCGGTGATCCGGCCGCGGTCGAACCCGCTGAAGGCCCAGGGAGCGATGGCGGTGCTGCAGGGCAACCTGTGCCCGCGCGGCGCGGTGATCAAGCAGTCGGCGGCGACGCCGGCGCTGCTGCAGCACACCGGCCGGGCGGTGGTGTTCGATTCGGTCGAGGACATGGCGGCGCGGATCGACGACCCGGCTCTCGATGTCGCGCCCGACGACGTGCTGGTGCTGCGCAGCGCCGGGCCGAAGGGTGCGCCCGGGATGCCGGAGGCCGGCTACCTGCCGATCCCGCGCAAGCTGGCGCAGCAGGGCGTGAAGGACATGGTCCGCCTGTCCGACGCACGGATGAGCGGCACCGCCTTCGGCACCATCGTGCTGCACATCACGCCGGAATCCGCGGCCGGCGGGCCGCTGGCCCTGGTCCGCACCGGCGACAGCATCCGGCTCGACACCGCCGGCCGGCGCCTCGACCTGCTGGTCGATGAGGCCGAGCTGGCCCGCCGCGCGGCCGAGGCGCCGCCGCCGAGGCCGGCGCCGGACCGCGGCTATGCCCGGCTGTTCCACGACAGCGTGCTGCAGGCCGACGAGGGCTGCGACTTCGACTTCCTGGTGCCGGGCCGGAAGGCCGGCTGAACCGACCGACTGAGGGTGCCTGCCATGCCGAGACTGTCCGGCGTCATCGCCGCCGCCGCCACGCCGTTGCGCGACGACCTCTCCATCGATCATGCGAAGCTGGTCGCGCATTGCCGCTGGCTGCTCGGCGACGGCGGCTGCGACGCCGTCAACCTGCTCGGCACCACCGGCGAGGCGACCTCCTTCTCGGTCGAGCAGCGCCTGGCGGCGATGCGGGCGGTGGCCGAATCCGGCCTGCCGATGCAGCGCTTCATGGTCGGCACCGGCGCCTCGGCGCTGGCGGATGCGGTGCGGCTGACGGCGGAGGCCAAGGCGCTGGGCTTCGCCGGGGCGCTGCTGCTGCCGCCCTTCTACTACAAGGGCATCGACGACGAGAGCCTCGTCGCTTACGTCGGCACGGTGATCGAGCGGGTCGGGGCCGAGGGGCTGGGCCTCTACCTCTATCACATCCCGCAGAACACCGGCGTGCCCTGGCCGATCGAGGTGGTGGCGGCGCTGGCCGAACGTCATGGGGACACGCTGGCCGGGCTGAAGGATTCCTCCGGCGACATCGCCTATTCGACCGAGCTGGCCAAGCGGGTGCCGGGCATCGCCGTGTTCCCGAGCTCCGAGGCGACGCTGGGCCTGGCGAAGGCGCGCGGCTTCGCCGGCTGCATCTCGGCCACCACCAACGTCACCGGCCCGCTGGCGCGGATCGCCTGGCACCAGGCCGGCACCCCGGAGGCCGAGGCCGCGGTGGCCGCCGCGGGGGCGGTGCGGGCGGCGCTCAGCACCGTCACCCTGGTGGCGGCGGTGAAGGACACGGTGGCCGAGATCCATGGCGACGCCGCCTGGCGCCGGCCGCACCCGCCGCTGCGCCCCCTGACCGAGGCCGAGCGCCGGACCCTGCGCGAGGCGCTGGCTGGGACCGAATATCCGCGGCTGTTCGGGCGCTGAGGCCGGGTTTCCATCCCCGATCCGCGGGCGCGCGAGCCCAGACTGACGCGATCGCATCCAGCCTGGCGGCAAAGCGACGCTGTTGTCCCGGCCCGCCGCACCGCAATATCGGTGGAGCGAATCTCACGGCGAGGGGATCATCATGGCCGAAGCGCGTCACCGCGTGGTCATCATCGGCGCCGGTTTCGGCGGGCTTGAGGCCGTGCTCCGGCTCAAGGGCGCGCCGGTCGACATCACCCTGATCGACCGGCGCAACCACCACCTGTTCCAGCCGCTCCTGTACCAGGTCGCCACCGCGTCGCTGGCGCCGTCGGAGATCGCCTGGCCGGTGCGCCACCTGGTGGCGCGGCGGCCGGAGGTGCGGACCATCCTGGGCGAGGTCACCGGCGTCGACATGGCCGGGCGGCAGGTGCAGCTGGGCGACGAGCGCGTGCCCTACGACACCCTCCTGGTCGCGACCGGCGCCCGCCATGCCTATTTCGGCCATGACGACTGGGAGCCCTTCGCCCCCGGGCTGAAGGACATCGACGACGCCACCGCGATCCGCCGCCGGATCCTGATGGCCTTCGAGCGGGCGGAGACCGAGACCGACCCGGCGGCGCGCCGGGCGCTCTTGACCTTCGTCATCGTCGGCGCCGGCCCCACCGGGGTGGAGATCGCCGGCACCATCGCCGAGCTGGCGCACCACACCATGGCCAGGGACTTCCGGGCGTTGGACCCGAAGGAGGCACGCATCCTGCTGGTCGAGGCGGGGCCGCGGGTGCTGGCGGCGTTTCCGGAGGATCTGTCCGACTATGCGCGCAGGGCGCTGGAGCGGCTGGGCGCCGAGATCCGCACCGGCCACGCGGTGACCGAATGCGACGCCGAGGGCGTGGCCCTGGGGGCCGAACGGATCCCGGCCAAGACGGTGATCTGGGCGGCGGGCGTGCAGGCCTCGCCCGCCGCGGCCTGGCTGGGGGCGGAGGCCGACCGCGCCGGCCGGGTCATGGTCGCGCCGGACCTGACGCTGCCGGGCCGTCCCGAGATCTTCGTGGTCGGCGACACCGCCCGGCTCGACGCCTGGAACGGCCAGCCGCTGCCCGGCATCGCCCCGGCCGCCAAGCAGCAGGGCAAGCATGTCGCCGACACCATCCGGGCCCGGCTGGCCGGCAAGGCGGAGGCGCGCCCGTTCCGCTACAAGCATGCCGGCAGCCTGGCGACCATCGGCAAGCGCGCCGCGGTGATCGATTTCGGCTGGATCAAGCTGCGCGGCTGGCTGGCCTGGTGGATCTGGGGCTTCGCCCACATCTACTTCCTGATCGGGCTGCGCAACCGCCTGACCGTGGCGCTGAGCTGGCTGTGGATCTACACCACCGGTCAGCGCAGCGCCCGGCTGATCACCGGCCGGGGGCGGGAGGAATAAGAACGGCGACCCTGGTCAACCAATCAGAGGGGGAGCGACCATGGAACATGCAATCCTGGCCGAAGGCATCGCCGGCATCGCGCTGATCCGGGCACCGTCCAATCTCGGCCTCCGCCCGTTGCGGCTGGGGCACGAGCCGGGCACCTGGCGCGCGCCGGAGGTGCTGACCCGGGCGGGGCTGGAAGCGCGGCTGGCGCCGGCACTCACGGTCGATCTGGACCGGCCGCGCTACAGCACCGAGAAACAGCCGGACACCGTGCTGCGCAACGGGCCGGCGATCCGCCGCTTCAACCAGCAGGTCGCCGATGCGGTCGACGCGGCGTTGCGTGACCGGCTGGTCCCGGTGGTGGTCGGCGGCGACTGCTCGATCCTGATCGGCTGCCTGGCCGGCGCGCGGCGGCATGCGGAGCTGGCGCTGGTCCATCTCGACGGCCACAGCGACTTCCGCCATCCCGGCAACTACGAGGACGTTCCGCTGCATTCGGCCGCCGGCATGGACCTGGCGCTGGCGGTCGGCCTCGGCGACCCGCTGATGCTGCGCTGGGACGGCATCCCGGACCCGCTGGTGCCGGCGGAGCGGGCGATCCAGATCGGCGAGCGCGAAGGGCGCGACCCGGACTGGGGCTGGGAGGACATCGCCGACACCGCGATCACCCGGATCGACATGTTCGAGCTGCTGGAGCTCGGGCATGAGCAGGCGCTGCGCCGCAGCTTCTCAGTGCTGGACCGGACGCCGGAGATCCCGTTCTGGCTGCATCTGGACGTCGACATCCTCGACCAGGCGGTGATGCCGGCGGTGGATTCGCCCGGCAGCCCGGGGCTGGATCACGACGCGCTGGCGGCGCTGCTGCGCGGCTTCCTGGCCTCGCCGCGCTGCCTCGGCCTCGATGTCACCATCTACGACCCGGACCTGGACCCCGACGGCGATTGCGCGCGCGGCCTGGTCGGCATGCTGGCCGAGGGGCTGGCGCCGTTGACAGCCTCCCGCCGCCGGTCCTAGAGCCTGCGGCAGATCCACGCCAGCCCTTCGCCAGCCGGACCGACAGGACGGAGCACCATCCGATGACGGCCGAGACTCCCGTGCAGCCGGCGGCGCGGCCCGCCATTCCGCGCGGCGTGTGGATGCTGGGCTTCGTCAGCCTGTTCATGGACGTCTCGTCGGAGATGATCCACGCCCTGCTGCCGGTCTTCCTGCTGACCACGGTCGGCGCCAGCGCCGCGATGATCGGGCTGATCGAGGGCGTGGCCGAGGCCACCGCCTCGATCGTCAAGGTGTTCTCCGGCGTGCTCAGCGACTGGTTCGGCCGGCGCAAGCTGCTGGCCGTGATCGGCTACGGCCTCGGCGCCCTGTCCAAGCCGCTGTTCCCGCTGGCCGGCAGCGCCGGGCTGGTGCTGGCGGCCCGCTTCGTCGACCGGGTCGGCAAGGGCATCCGCGGCGCCCCGCGCGACGCGCTGGTCGCCGACCTGGCGCCGCCCGCGATCCGCGGCGCCGCCTATGGGCTGCGTCAGTCGCTCGACACAGTCGGCGCCTTCGCCGGGCCGCTCTTGGCGATCGGGCTGATGCTCGCCAGCGGCGGCGACATCCAGCTGGTGTTCTGGCTGGCGGTGATCCCGGCCGTGATGTCCGTCTCCATCCTCATCGGCGGGGTGCACGAGCCGGAGACGGCGCGGCCGGCCAGGGCGGCGCGGTCGCCGATCCGGCGCGACGAGCTGCGCCGGCTGGGCGGCGCCTATTGGCGCGTGGTGGCGGTGACGGCGGTGCTGACCCTGGCCCGGTTCAGCGAGGCCTTCCTGGTGCTGCGGGCGCAGGAGGCCGGGCTGGCCATGGCGCTGGTGCCGCTGGTGCTGGTGGTGATGAACCTCGCCTACGGCCTGTCCGCCTATCCGGCCGGGGTGCTGGCCGACCGCCGCGACCCGAAGCGGCTGCTGATCCTCGGCTTCGCCGTGCTGGTCGCGGCCGACCTGGTGCTGGCCCTCGACGGCGGGCTGTGGGCGGTGCTGGCCGGCACCGCGCTGTGGGGCCTGCATATGGGCCTGACCCAGGGCGTGCTGGCGGCGCTGGTGGCGGAGACGGTGCCGGCCGACCGGCGCGGCACCGGCTTCGGCCTGTTCAACCTGGTCGGCGGGCTGGCGCTGCTCCTGGCCAGCGCGCTCGCGGGCGGGCTGTGGACGTGGATCGGCTCCGGCGCCACCTTCCTGGCCGGCGCCGGCTTCACCGTGATCGGCCTGGCCGGCGCCGTGCTGCTGCTGCCCCGCCGGGCCATCGCCGCCGGTCAATAGGCGCGGCTTCCATGGAGTCGACCCGCAGCAGGCTGCCAATGCCGGCTGCCGGAAATCGCCTTCGCCGGCTCTCATGATCGAGGTCGCTTCGGCTCTTGACGAAGCTATTATAGGATAATTGATAAATATCGGAGGGGGTTATGAAGAAGATCATCTTCGTTGAGGCCAATGAGATCCCGTTCCGAGTGTTCGATCGCTACATCGAGCAGAATCCCACCGGCTTTCTTGCCAAGTTTCTTTCTGAATGTGTTCAGTATGAGACGATATGCGAGGACGAGCAGCAGCTCGATCCCTGGATCAGCTGGCCGACGATGCATCGTGGCACGACGGACCGGAACCATGGGATTCTGCATCTGGGCCAGCCGATCGCCCCCGAGGTCGAGAAGGACTATCCACCGATCTGGGAATGGCTGCGTCTGGCCAACCGCAGCGTCGGTGTCTTCGGTTCCCTGCACAGCTCGGCCATCCCGACGCGCATGCAGGACTACGCCTTCTATCTTCCGGATTATTTTGCTGCCGATGCAGCGGCATGGCCGCCCGAGCTCGAGACGTTTCAGCGCTTCAACCTGGTGATGACCCGCAATTCTGCGCGCAATGTCTCCATGGGGTTCGGCCCGGCCTCGGCATTGGGCGGATTTCTGGGCAAGGTGGCGCCGAAGCTGTCCATGAACACCGCAGGGCAGATTCTCGGCTTCCTCGTCGAGGAGCGCTTCAAGCCCTACAAGCGGATCCGGCGACGATCCTTCCAGCCCGTGATCATGGCCGATCTCTTTCTGCACAATCTGGAACGGACCAAACCGGATTTTGCGACCTTCTATACCAATCATGTCGCCGCGGCGATGCACCGCTATTGGGCGGCGCAGTTCCCGGAAGACTATCGTGAACAGGTCGAGGTCGATTGGATCGGGAAATACAAGGGCGAAATTTCCTTCGCGATGGCAAAGTTGGAGGGAATAATCAGAAAATTCATGAAGTTCGTGGAGCGTAACCCTGAATACGGGATCGTGATGGCATCAAGCCTTGGTCAGGCAGCCATCCGCTTCGGCCGGACGGATGAGTTTCTGACCATCGTGAGCGTCGAAAAGCTGATGGATGCCCTGGGGGTTGACCGTGCCCATTGGGCGAGCGCCCCTGCGATGGTGCCCTGCGTTTCGATCCGGATGCAGGGAAATCACCCGTCACGCGACGAAATCCAATCAAAGCTGGAAAATATCCGCATCGGTGACCACCGCATGGTGTGCTCCCCCAGACCTGACAAGCCGCTCTGCTTCGACATCAAGGATGACTATATTCACGTCTATGTTTCGATCGACAATTATAAGGGTGACAATTTTGCATTTCATGGCAACCAAAAGATCCCCTTTGAAGACATCGGCTTCGGCATGATGGCGCATGAGGACAATGTGAATTGCACGGCGCAACATGTGCGCGGCGGCACCCTGTTCATTCACCAGCCCGGCGAGGCCAGGCCCATCTCGCCGGGCACGGCGAGAACGCAGATATCGACGATCGACTTCGTGCCCAGCCTGCTCGGCCACTACGGGATCGACGCGGGCGGCCGCTTCGCGGGCAAGCCGAGCATCCAGTTCTGAAGCAGGTCGGGTTCGCCCGCAACGAACCCAGGGTCAGGACCCATTAATTCCGATAGCATCGAATGACGGCGATGAGCCCAAACTGCATCCGAAATGTGATTTCAGCTGATGTTCGCTTTGGCCGAACGCTTGAAGTCCAGATGAGCCGCTCCGAGTTTGCACCGGTTTGCAAATCGAGTTTTGGGTTGCCGAAGGCAGTCGCTAAAATCCCTTTTTGCTGCGCGAACTGATTGCCAATTTCTCAACTAGTTCATCAGTGATAGGCTTGCTCACCGAGAACGTTACTCCGGTCTTGGTTGCCTTGAGTTTCAAAGAAGCGATTTCGTCTGCATGGGCAGAAATTGCACCCGGGTCAACATATAGACCGCATTGTTTACTGAAGGCGGCATAGCCCGCGATAATCGTTTCTTCGATCTGAAATCCGGGCATATCGTACTTCATGACTTCTTCGGCGTCTGGTAGTGCCCGCGATAGCTGCGCACGCAGTTGACCCAACATGGCGCGAAACTGCTCCGGTGCGGCGGCTATATAGGCGTCATGGTTATCCTTCTTCGTCATGCTGACAGCATGCCTTTTAGCATGTCCCAAGGCAACAAATCGGGGGCTAAAGCTCTTGGTGCCGCTGTGTGTCACGGCGCTCCTGGATTGGCGCTCGATAAGTCCTGAACCTCGCATTCCGTCATGGTTCACGCGGCCGGATTCGCGGCAGCGAAACCTGACCTATCGAGCGCCGCCCGCTCAGTGCGCCATCAGCACCGGGCGGTCGGCGTGGAACAGCATGTGCTCGGTGACGCCACCCAGGATCATCTCGCGGAACCGGCTGTGGCTGTAGCCGCCCATCACGATCAGCCCGGCATCGGCGCGCTGGGCCGCGGTCAGGATGGCGGCGTCGACCCCCTGCTTCGGGTCGTCCGCGGCGATCCGGTTCGACGGCGCGCCGTGGCGGCTGAGATAGCGCACCAGCTCGGCCGCGGTGCAGCGGTCCTCGCCCTCGTCGCGGGTGTAGACGCTGACCGCCGTCGCCGCCTCCAGGAAGGGCAGGGCGGCGGCGACGCTGCGCGACGCCTCCTTGCCGCCGTCCCAGGCGACCAGGATGCGCTCGGCGAAATCCTCTGCCACCGGCCCCGGGACGATCAGCACCGCCCGGCCGGTCTCGAACAGCGCCGCCTCCAGCACCGCCCGGCTGGCGTTCGGGTCCTGGCCCGGGCCGGGCGTCACGATCAGGTCGGCGACGGTGCCGCGGTGGCCGATCACGGCCGTCTCGCCGCCGGTCTCTTCGCGGAACTCCACCTCCGGCCCGGCGCCGGCATCGGCCGCGGCGGCCTCGAACACGGCGCGGTTGCGGGCGGCGACCTCGTTCGAGGCCTTCTCCGCCCCTTCCAGCAGCATGCTGGTGGCGACCGCCATCTCGGCCCCGGTATAGGCCAGGACCCGCTGCGGGTCGGGGCGCAACGACAGCACCTCGACCGAGGCGTCGAAGCGCTTGGCGACGCGCAGCGCCGCGTCGAGCGCGGCGCGGTCGCCGGCATGGCCGCTGAGGGGGGCGAGCAGGTGCTGGATGGTCAATGCAGCCTCCGGGGCTCTCTGGTCCAAGCCCATTGTCCCCCTATAACCGATGCCGATCCAGCGTTTCCCGGCATGGCTGCGTCCCGGCCGTGCCGGGTCAGCCGCCCGCCGCCGGCGGCGGCACCCCGTGCTTCTTCAGGATCGCCTTCTGCCGCCGGGCCATCGTCTCCTGGTCGAAATCGGCGATCAGCTCGTTGAACAGGTTGTGCCAGTTCACCCGGGCCTTGAGGTGGATGAACACCGAGCCGAGGCCGAGCGCCGCCCGGTCCATGAACACGAATTCGCGCGGCACCTCGACCCCGCCGACCCGGCGCAGCTCCTTGTGCACCTGCTCGGCGGTGTCGCGGCCGTAGACGCCGTTCTTGGCCTCGCCGATCAGCCGCACCTTGTTCTCCAGGATCGGCCCGTACAGGAAGCCGGCCCAGACGTTCAACACGTCCGCCAGCTCGTTGGTCATGTTCTTGAAGCCCCAGGTCTTGTAGGCCTCGACCGCGCGGTCGCGGTCGTTGGTCTCCAGGGCCCGGTACAGCTCGATCACCGCGCCGACGAAGCTGGGCGGGAACACCCGGATGCAGCCGAAGTCGAGCAGGTTGATCGAATCGTCCGGCCGCACCGTGTAGTTGCCGAGATGCGGGTCGCCGTGGATCACGCCGTAGTAGTAGAGCGGCACGTACCAGGCCCGGAACATGTTCAGCGCCAGCTGCGCCCGCTGCTCCTCGCTGCCCTGAACGAAGTTCAGGATCTTCTCGCCGTCGAGCCAGGTGGTGGTCAGGAGCCGCCTGGTCGACAGCTCCGGCACCACCTCGGGAACGTGCACGTTCGGCTCCTTCGCCAGCATCTCGGCATAGAGCTGCGAGTGCCGGGCCTCCAGCGCGTAGTCCAGCTCCTCGCGCAGCCGCTCCGAGATCTCGGCGTGGATCTGCTTGGTCGATACCGTCTTGTCGTAGCGCTCGAAGATGCCGAGGATCAGCCTCAGCTGCTTCAGGTCGGCCTCGACCGCCGACTGCATGTCCGGATACTGCAGCTTGCAGGCGAGGCGCCGTCCGTCCGGCCCGACCGCCCGGTGCACCTGGCCCAGCGAGGCCGCGGCCGCCGCCTCGTGCTCGAAGCTCTCGAACTTGCCCTGCCAGGCCTGGCCCAGCTCGCTCGCCATCCGGCGCTTGACGAAGGGCCAGCCCATCGACGGCGCGTTGGCCTGCAGCTGCTGCAGCTCCTGCGCGTATTCCTTCGGCACCGCCTCCGGGATGGTGGCCAGCATCTGCGCCACCTTCATCAGCGGGCCCTTCAGCCCGCCCAGCGCGGCCCGCAGCTCGTTGGCATGCGCCTCGCGGTCGACCTTGAGGCCGAGATAGCGCTCGCCCGCCACCCGGGCGGCCAGGCCGCCCATGGCGCCGGAGACGCGGGCGTAGCGGCGCAGCCGGCCACCAAAACTGTTCTCTTCGTCGGCCATGATCCAACCGGGGTCGCGCGGCCGGGCCCGGCCGCCCGACCTATCTAGGGGGAGAAGCCCGCCGCGTCACCCCCGGGCGGTGTCGCATGTGTCCGATCGGGAGCGGGAAAGCGGCCTTCCTGTCCAACCCATAGTGTCATCGCCGGGCTTGACCCGGCGATCCAGGGGCCACCCAGAGCAGCTCTTGCCGCCCTGGATGCCCGGGTCAAGCCCGGGCATGACAGTCTTGGGATGGGGTGAGCGCCATGAGTGACCACCGGGCATGAGCCGGGTTCGTTTCCGTCGCGATTTCGGCCAAGTCGGAAATCTTGGATCAAGGACAACAATACTGTCGGTTCCCCGTTGCTTTCTTCCGGCCGGAGGCTCCGTGCGATTGTCGCCGGGGCGAAAGAAGATTACCTATTTGGAGGTGGCCGCGGCGACAGACCGGCGGCCTTTCGGGAGGCATCGATGACGGCAACGGCGCTTGCTTCCGTGAGCCTCGAGGACAAGTACACCCTCGACTCCGGCCGCATCTATCTCACCGGCATCCAGGCGCTGGTCCGCCTGCCCCTGATGCAGCGCCGGCGCGACGAAGCGGCCGGGCTGAACACCGCCTGCTTCATTTCGGGATACCGCGGCTCGCCGCTCGGCGGCTACGACCAGGCGCTGTGGGCGGCGCGCAAGTTCCTGCAGAAGCAGAACATCGAGTTCCGGCCGGGCCTCAACGAGGATCTCGGCGCCACCGCGGTGTGGGGCAGCCAGCAGGTCGGGCTGTGGCCCGGCGCGAAACACGACGGCGTGTTCGGCATCTGGTACGGCAAGGGCCCGGGCGTCGACCGCACCGGCGACGTGTTCAAGCACGCCAACTTCGCCGGCAGCTCGAAGCATGGCGGCGTGCTGGTCATGGCCGGCGACGACCACGCCTGCAAATCCTCGACCGTGCCGCACCAGTCCGAGCACGCCTTCATCGCCCATATGATGCCGGTGCTGAACCCGACGAACGTCCAGGAGATCCTGGACTACGGGCTCTACGGCTGGGCGATGAGCCGCTATTCCGGCCTGTGGGTCGGCTTCAAGACCATCGCCGAGAACGTCGACAGCTCCGCCTCGGTCCATGTCGACCCGAACCGGGTCCGGATCGTGCTGCCGGAGGATTTCGCGATGCCGCCCGGCGGCCTGAACATCCGCTGGCCCGACCCGCCCCTGGTGCAGGAGGAGCGGCTGATGCGCGACAAGCTGTACGCCGCGCTCGCCTTCGCCCGCGCCAACAAGCTCGATCACCTGGTCTATGACGGCGGCCGGCACCGCTTCGGCATCGTCACCACCGGCAAATCCTATCTCGACGTCCGCCAGGCGCTGGACGACCTCGGCATCGACCGGGAGCTCGCGGCGCAGCTCGGCATCTGCATCTACAAGGTCGGCATGCCCTGGCCGCTGGAGCCGACCGGCGTGCGCGCCTTCGCCGAGGGCCTCGACGAGCTGATCGTGGTCGAGGAGAAGCGGGCCCTGATCGAGAACCAGCTGAAGGAGCAGCTGTACAACTGGCACGCCGACAAGCGGCCGGTGATCGTCGGCAAGTTCGACGAGAAGCGCGACTGGATCCTGCCCTCGACCGGCGAGCTGACGCCGGCGCAGATCGCCGTCGCCATCGGCCGGCGCCTGCTGAAGTACCTCGACCACCCCGGCCTGGCCGAACGCGTCCGCTACCTGGAGGAGCGCGAGGGCCAGAAGAAGATCGTCAAGGCCGCGGTCGACCGGGTGCCGTATTTCTGCTCCGGCTGCCCGCACAACACCTCGACCCGGGTGCCGGAGGGCAGCCGGGCGCTGGCCGGCATCGGCTGCCATTACATGGCGACCTGGATGCCCGACCGCAAAGCCGAGACCTTCAGCCAGATGGGCGGCGAGGGCGCGGCCTGGATCGGCCAGGCGCCGTTCACGGAGACGAAGCACGTCTTCGTCAATCTCGGCGACGGCACCTATTTCCACTCCGGCAGCCTGGCCATCCGCGCGGCACTGGCCGCGGGCGTCAACGCCACCTACAAGATCCTCTACAACGACGCCGTGGCGATGACCGGCGGCCAGCCGGTCGACGGCACCATCACCGTGCCGATGATCGCGGCCCAGCTGCGGGCCGAGGGCGTCAAGACCATGATCGTGGTCACCGACCGGCCGGAGATCTATGGCGAGCCGGGGACGCAGAGCCCGATGCTGCCGCATGGCGTCGGGGTCGAGCACCGCGACCGGCTGGACCACATCCAGGAGCAGCTGCGCGAGACGCCTGGCGTCTCGGTGATGATCTACGACCAGACCTGCGCCGCCGAGAAGCGCCGCCGCCGCAAGCGCGGCACGATGGAGGACCCGGCCCGCCGGGTGTTCATCAACGAGGCGGTGTGCGAGGGCTGCGGCGACTGCTCGAAGGTCTCGAACTGCCTGTCGGTGGTGCCGGTCGAGACCGAGTTCGGGCGCAAGCGCGCGATCGACCAGTCCAGCTGCAACAAGGATTATTCCTGCGTCAACGGCTTCTGCCCGTCCTTCGTCTCGGTCCTGGGCGGCAAGCTGCGCAAGCCGAAGCCCGCCGCGGAGAACAAGACCGACCTGTTCCCGGCGCTGCCGGAGCCCGAGCTGCCGTCGCTGGACCAGCCCTACGGCATCATGATCACCGGCATCGGCGGCACCGGCGTGATCACCATCGGCGCGCTCCTCGGCATGGCCTCGCATCTCGAGGGCAAGGGCGTCTCGGTGCTCGACCAGGCCGGCCTGGCCCAGAAGGGCGGCGCCGTGGTCAGCCATGTCCGCATCGCCCGGACGCCGGAGGAGATCCATGCCGTGCGCATCGCCGCCGGCGGCGCCCGGCTGATGCTGGGCTGCGACCTGGTCGTGGCCGCATCGGGCGAGGCGCAGTCGAAGATCCATCCCGGCCTGACCCGGCAGGTGGTGAACAGCCACGAGACCATCACCGGCGCCTTCACCCGCAACCCGGACTTCGTCGTCCCCGGCAAGTCGATGCTGGAGGCGGTGGCGAAGAACGGCGGCGACCCGAAGCTGCTGGACGCGGTCGACGCTACCCGCCTCGCCACCGCGCTCTTGGGCGACAGCATCGCCACCAACCTGTTCATGCTCGGCTACGCCTGGCAGAAGGGGCTGGTGCCGGTGTCGCACGAGGCGCTGGAGAAGGCGGTCGAGCTGAACGGCACCGCCGTCGCCATGAACAAGGCCGCCTTCCTGTGGGGCCGCCGCGCCGCCCACGACCTCGCCCGGGTCGAGCGGATTGCCGCGCCGCCGCAGGAGGAGGGGCACCGGCTGTCGCGCACGCTCGACGAGGCGGTCGCCCGCCGGGTCGAGCAGCTGACCGCCTACCAGGACGCCGCCTACGCCGCGCGCTATACCGCGCTGGTCGACAAGGTCCGGGCGGCCGAGGCGAAGCTCGGCCGGCAGGAGCTGACCGAGGCGGTGGCCCGGAACTATTACAAGCTCCTGGCCTACAAGGACGAGTACGAGGTCGCCCGGCTCTACACCGACGGCAGCTTCCTGAAGCAGGTCGAGGCGCAGTTCGAGGGCGACTACAAACTGCAGTTCCACCTGGCGCCGCCGGCCTTCGCCGAGAAGGACCCGGACACCGGCCATCTGAAGAAGCGTGCCTTCGGGCCGTGGATGCTGCGGGCCTTCGGCCTGCTGGCGCGGATGAAGCGGCTGCGCGGCACCGCCCTCGACCCGTTCGGCCGCACGACCGAGCGCCGCACCGAGCGGCAGCTGATCGCGGATTACGAGGCGGTGGTGGAGGAGCTGCTGGCCCGGCTGGGGCCGGACACCCACGCCGTCTGCGTCGCCATCGCCCGGGTGCCGGAGCAGATCCGCGGCTACGGCCACATCAAGGACGAGGCTCTCGGCAAGGCCAAGGCGCGCGAGGCCGAGCTGCTGGCCACCCTGCGCACCCCGGCCGCGCCGAAGCTGGCGGCGGAGTAAGGGGTCAGTCGGGCAGCAGCGCCGGTACGCTGCATTGCGCCAGCAGCCGGACCAGCTCCGCCTGCCGGCCGGTGCCGGTCTTCTCGAAGATGCGGGCCAGATGGGTCCGGGCGGTGCTGTCCGAGATCGACCGGCGCCTGGCCGCGGCCTGGATGCCGTCGCCGCGGGCGATCTCGATGGCGAAGCCGGCCTCCGCCGCCGTCAGCCCGAACAGCTCCTGCAGCAGGGCGGAGGCGGGCACCGCATTGCGGTCCGGATCGATGACGAAGATCGCCACCCGGGGCTGCGGCCGGCGGTCTCCGACCCCGGCCTCGCGGATCGGGATCACGGTCAGCAGCAGCGGGTGCGCGCCGGAGGGGCGCGACAGGCGCATCCTGGTCCCGGCGGCGGCGGCGCGGGTCGCGGCATCGATGCCGGGGCGTGCGGTCCCGGCTGCCGCGGCCATGGCGACGGCGCGCCGCAGCCGGCGGGTCTCCTCCGGCAGCGCCGCGGCGATCCCGGCCGGCCCGGCCGACAGCCCGTCGGGGCGGGCGACCAGCGCGTCGGCCCATCGGTTGAGATAGGCCGGCCGGCCGTCGGCATCGCAGAGAATCAGCCCGAGATCGATCCGGTCGAGCACGGCCATCGCGTCGGCGAAGCGCAGGTCGGTGGCGCCCAGCGTCCGGCGGAGTTCGAGCGTGCGGGCGAGATGGGGCAGGACCGCCTGCAGCGCCGCGACGTCGCGGTCGGTGAAATCCGGCGCGCCCAGGACCCGGCGGACGGCGACGTAGCTGCTGTGGGTCGGCGTCTGCCGCACCAGTGCCACGATGCCGTAAAAATCGCCGTTCGGCCGGACCACCTGGTTGTAGAAATCCGACCGGATGAAGTCGCGCTCGGGTTTCAGCTCCAGGCTGCGCACGGCCCGGCCGAGCGGCAACCTTGCCGCCCATGGCGCCGTCCGCGGGGCGCCGGGGGCCGACATGCGCTGCAGATGGGCCGGGTCCCAGCGCCAGCCGATCATCAGATCCGCCCGACGCTGCGGCTGGTTCTCGACCAGCAGCGATCCGCGCTGCCCGCCGGCGGCGGCGGTGATCGCCTCGACCACGCCGGGCCAGGCATCCGGCGACGCTGCGGCGTCGTAGATCCGCTGTACGGCCTTGAGGATTGCGTCCGCCCGGTCCATGCCCCCCGCCTGCCGGAAACGTCACGCTCACTGTCCGGAATTTTATCACAGTCCGCGGCTGACCGGTACGTCGGCGAGCCGCCGGGCGTCGCGTGTCACCGGAATGCGCTGCCGTCGAACTGGGCGGTCAGCCAGGCCAGGGCCATCCGCACCGCCGGCAGGTCGAGCCGGCGCGGGTCGCACAGCACCCACCACTGCCCCTCCGCCGCGATGCGGACCGGGAAGGGGCGGACCAGCGTGCCGTCCCGGACATGCTGGGAGGACAGGACGTCGCTGACCAGCACCATGCCGCCGCCATGCAGCGCCACGTCGATGGCGACGCTGATGTCGGAGAAATGCATCTGCCGCGCGGCATGCGGCGCCTTCACCCCGGCGGCCTCGAACCAGCGGCGCCACTCGGTGCCGTCGTCCTGGTGCAAGAGCGGCACCTCGCCCAGCGCCGACGGGTCGGGGATCATGCCGCCGCGGTCGCCGAACAGGCGCGGGCTGCAGGCGGGGGCCAGCGCCACCTCCGCCAGGATGCGCGACCACTGCCCCGGCCAGGGGCCGCCGCCGAAGGTGACGCCGACATCGACCCCGGCGGTCGCGACCGCGTCGTTATCCAGCACCCGCACGGTGCAGTCGACGGTCGGATGGGCCCGCACGAACTCCGCCAGCCGCGGCGCCAGCCACTTGCTGGCGAACATCGGCGGCGCCCCGATCACCAGCGGCCCGGCCAGTTCGCCGGCGCGGGCGGCCAGCAAGGTCGCGGCGGCGGAGACGGTCTCCAGGCTGTCATGCACCGTGCGATGGAACAGCCGGCCGGCCCCGGTCAGGACGACACGGCGGCCGCGCCGCTCGAACAGCGGGAAGCCCACCGCCTCCTCCAGCCTCCGCATCTGGTGGCTGACGGCGCTGTCGGTCAGGTGCAGGGCCCGGGCGGCTCGGGAGAAGCTCTCGTGCCGCGCCGCCAGGTCGAAGGTGTGCAGCGGGTCGAGGGGCAGGCGCATGGCATCGTCTTCATGAATTCAGGTCATCTATTTCCTGAGATTTGATCACTTTGTGTCAAGTAGGCGTCGCGATAGGGTGGCTTCGCCGGGCGCGCCAAGATGCCCGGATCATCCGACAGGGGCACAGTCATGGGTTGCGCCATTCGAGGCATGCTGATCGCCGGCACCGTCCTGGCCGCCGCCGCGCTGGCGGCGGAGGGGTCTGCCGCGGCACGCGCGCAGGAGCTGCGGCTGGGGGCGGCGGGGCCGTTCACCGGGCCGGAGGCGTCGTTCGGCGAGCAGATGGCCAGCGGCGCCGAGCTGGCGGTCGCCGACATCAACGCCAGAGGCGGCATCCTCGGCCGGAAGGTCGTGCTGGAGCTGGGCGACGACCAGTGCGACCCGCGCCAGGCGGTCAGCGTTGCCAACGACCTCGCCGGCCGCGAGGTGGCGGCGGTGGTCGGGCATTTCTGCTCCTCCTCCTCGATCCCGGCCGCGGCGGTCTATCACGACAGCGGCATCCCGATGGTGACGCCGGCCTCGACCAACCCGGCCCTGACCGACGAGGCGGCGGCCAAGGGCTGGCAGGAGGTCTTCCGGGTCTGCGGCCGCGACGACGCCCAGGGCGGGGTGTCCGGCCGCTACCTGGCGGCGCATTACAGGACCGTCGCGATCGTCCATGACCGCTCCGCCTTCGGCACCGGCGTGGCCGAGGAGACGCGCAAGGCGATGAACGCCGCCGGCCTGAAGGAGGTGCTGGTCGAGAGCATCAACCAGGGCGAGCGCGACTTCTCCGCCGTGGTCAGCAAGCTGAAGGATGCCGGGGTCGAGGCGGTCTATTACGGCGGCTACCAGACCGAGGCCGGCCTGCTGATCCGCCAGTCGCGCGACCAGGGGCTGGCGGCGGTCTTCGTCGCCAGCGACGGCATCCTGGCCGATGACTTCTGGGCCATCGCCGGCACCGCCGCCGAGGGCACGCTGATGACCCATCCGCCCGATCCGCGCGGCACCGCCGCCGGCAAGGCCGTGGTCGAGGCGCTGAAGGCGCGCGGCAAGAGCCCGGACGGCTTCGCCCTCTACAGCTACGCCGCCTTCCAGGTGCTGGCCCAGGCGGCGGAGGCCGCGGGCAGCGCCGAGCCGGAGGCGATCGTCGGGGCGCTGCGCGGCGGCAGGCCGTTCGACACCGTGATCGGCCCGATCCGCTTCGACGCCAAGGGCGACGTCGTCGACCCGTCCTACGTCATGTACGCCTGGCGCGGCGGCACCTATGCCGAGCTGAACTGACCGTCCCGAAACCGGAGCACACCATGTCCGAACCGACCGATCCCGGCCTGATGCCGCCCGGCCTCGTGGTCAACACGATGAAGGGCGACCCTGGCGAGCACCGCGCCGGCAGCTGGCTCGAATGGGACGGGCGGTGGGACGGGCTGCAGGCGGCGCTGCTGGGCATCCCCTTCGACGGCGCCTCGGTGGTCCGCACCGGGTCGCGCCACGGTCCGGACGCCGTGCGCCGGTCGATGATGTACTACACCACCTACAGCAGCGGCAACGGCCGGGCGATGACCGGCTTTCGCGCCGCCGATGTCGGCGACGTGCCGACCGTGGTCACCGACCTGCCGGGCAGCCACGACCGGATCAGCGCGGCGATCGCGGCGATCGTCGGCCGCGGCATCGTGCCGGTGGCGATCGGCGGCGACCATTCGATCTCTTTCCCGATCATCCGCGGCGTGGTGCGGGCGCTCGGGCCCGGCAAGCGGCTGGGCGTGATCCATTTCGACGCCCATCACGACCTGCGCAAGGCCCATCTCGGCGCCGAATCCAGCGGCGTGCCGTTCCGCAAGTCGCTGGAGCTGCTGGACGGCGCCCTGTCCGGCCGCAACCTGGTGCAGATCGGCATGGCGGAGTTCGCCAACTCGCCCCAGCTCGCCGGCTATGCGGCGGAGCAGGGGGTGACGGTGATCCCGGCGCTGGAGGTGCGCCGCCGCGGCATGGCGGCGGTGGTGGACCAGGCCCTGGCGCTGGCGACCGACGGGGTGGATGCGCTCTACGTCTCGGTCGACATCGACTGCATCGACCAGAGCCAGGCGCCCGGCACCGCGGCGCCCAATCCCGGCGGGCTCGACGCGCGCGACGTGCAGGACGCGCTGCGCCGGATCGGCGGCCACCCGAAGACGGTCGGCTTCGATCTGGTCGAGATCGCGCCGCCCTTCGACCATGACGACATCACCGGCCGCACCGGCGCCGCCCTGGTGCTCAACCTGCTGTTCGGTCTGGCCGGCCGGGCCGGCTGAGGCGCGGTCAGCGGAAGAACAGCCAGAGCAGGATGTACGGCACGCGGCGCCTCCGGTTCGGTCGGCCGCACGCGGGCGGCCTCTAGGAACCGGAACGGCGGCTTTGCGTCTCCGGTTCCGGCACCGCTCCAGGCATCGCCGGCAGGCCGTCCAGCAGCACGCCGATCGCGGCATCGACCACGGGCGTCCGGCGGTCGCGGGCGTAGAGGCCGTACTGGGCGGCCAGCGGCCCCGGCACCCCGGCGGACGGCTTCAGCACGCGCATGCCGCCCGCACGGACGGATTCGGGCGGCAGCAGCCCGACTCCCAGCCCGTTCTCGACCGCCGCCTGCAGGGCGGTGACGCTTTGGCTCGTGAAGATGACCCGATGATCCCGGCCGATCTCGGCCAGCGCCTCGATCATGCGCCGGCGCCACAGGCAGGGCGCGGTGAACGCGACGAGGTCGAGCGGCCGTTCCGGATCCGGTGCGCAGTCCGGTGCGCACACCCATTGGAGCTCGACGGTCCAGGCGGCCAGGGCGTCGGCCGTCACCACCGAGGTCGGGCCCAGCATGATGTCCAGCCCGTCCTCGCCCCACAGCCGGCCCAGCGCCACGCTGTGCTCGACCACGACGTCGAGGCGGATGTCGGGATAGGCCCGGTGCAGCCGCCCCAGCGCGGCCGGGAGCGCCGCGGAGGCCAGCTCCTCGGCCAGGCCGATGCGCACGCCGCCGCTGATCTCCTTCCGCTGCAGCCGGGCCACGGCCTCGTCGCCGAGGGCCAGGATGCGGGTGGCGTATCCCAGGAAGATCTCGCCCTCGGCGGTCGGCACGACGCCGCGGCCGGTGCGCTGGAACAGGTGCCGCTGCACCAGGCCTTCCAGCCGCCGCATCTGCATGCTCAGCGCCGACTGGGTCCGGCCGGTCTGCGCCGCGACCTTGCTCAGGCTGCCCTGCCGGCAGACCGCGACATAGGTGCGGAGGAGGTCGAGGCCGATCTGCTCGGATATCATTTTCAGTGAACTCTGATGTCTTCGATATCAGCCTACAACCATGTCCCGCCCCGCGCCATCTCCCGGGCATCAGCAGCGCAGGACAGGGGCGAACCCCATGAAAGCGATCCGTGTTCACCGCCATGGCGGGCCCGAGGTGCTCGTCTATGAGGATGTCGATGTCGCCCGGCCCGGGCCGGGCGAGGTCCGAATCCGCAACCGGGCGATCGGCCTCAACTTCGTCGACACCTATTTCCGCACCGGCGCCTATGCGCCGCCCGCCCTGCCGTTCACGCCCGGCAACGAGGGTGCCGGCGAGGTGGCCGAGGTCGGCGCGGGCGTCGAGGGCTTCGCGCCGGGCGACCGCGTGGCCTATGTCGGGACGCTCGGCGCCTATGCCGAGGAGCGCATCGTGCCGGCCCATCTCCTCCTGCGCCTGCCGGACGCCATCGGTTTCGAGACCGGCGCCGCGATGATGCTGAAGGGCCTGACGGCGCAGTTCCTGCTGCGCCGCACCGTCCGCGTCGGGCCGGGCCACACCGTCCTCATGCACGCGGCGGCGGGCGGCGTCGGCCTGATCCTGACGCAATGGGCGAAGCATCTCGGCGCCATCGTCATCGGCACGGTCGGCTCGCCGGAGAAGGCCGAACTGGCGCGCCGGAACGGCTGCGACCACGTCATCGAGTACCGCCGGGAGGATTTCGCCGCGCGCGTGCGGGAGATCACGGGCGGCGAGGGCTGCGACGTCGTCTATGACGGCGTCGGCCGCGCCACCTTCCCGGCCTCGCTCGACTGCCTGCGGCCTTTCGGCACCTTCGTCAGCTTCGGCGCGGCGTCGGGGCCGATCGAGCCGTTCGACATCATGCTCCTGATGCAGAAGGGCTCGCTCTTCGCCACCTGGCAGCTGCTGTTCCAGCACCTCGCGAAGCGCGAGGACGTGCTCGCCATGGGCGAGGATCTCTTCCGGGTCGTGTCGAGCGGCGCGGTGACGGTCCCGGTCCATGCCCGCCTGCCCCTCGCCGAGGCGGCCGAGGCGCATCGCCGGCTCGAGGCGCGGCAGACCACCGGCGCGACCGTGCTGCTGCCGTAGGGGCGCGCTACCGGCCGGGCGGGAGGGGCCGCTCCCGCAGCTCCTCCGCCTCCCGCGCCTCGCGCTCGCGGTTGAGATAGTCCTCCAGCGTCCGGCCCGAGACCGGCTGGAACCGGTCCTCCAGCGTCTCCAGCGTGTCGATCCGGTCGAGGCGGAAGCTGCGGAAATCCTGGCGCAGCTCGCACCAGGCGGTGGCGGTCCAGCGGTTGCCCCAGAAGAACAGGCCCAGCGGATGGACGATCCGCTCGCTGGTCGCTTCCGGCGCGCTGTAGTGCAGCCGCAGCTTGCGCCGCCCGGCGATCGCCAGGCGGATCGGCTCCATCAGCTCCAGCGGGTAGGGGCGGCGGCCCGGGGCATGGATCGGCACCTCGTCGAGCGAGGCGGCGCTGGCCTCCGGCAGCACGCCGGAGATCTTGCGCGCGGCGTTGCCGGCGGCGCGGGCCAGGGCCGGGTCGGTCCAGGCCGCGACCATGCGGGCGCCCAGGCTCAGCGCCAGCAGCTCCTCGGCGGTGAACTGCACCGGCGGCGGCTCGAAGCCGCGGCGCAGCCGATAGCCGACCCCGGCCTCGCCGTCGATCGGCGCGCCGCTGGCCAGCAGGTCGGCCATGTCGCGATAGACCGTGCGCTCCGAGACCTCGAGCGCTTCGGCGAGCTGCTGCGCCGTGACCAGGGTGCGGCCTCGCATCAGCAGCAGGATCTGGATCAGGCGGTCGGCTCGGCGCATCGGCGGCAGGCCCGCCGAAGGGGCAGGCGGCAGGGTCAGAGGGAACGGCTCCTGAAGTGATAGAGCCGAACGCTCGGCCCGTCGATGACCTGCATGAAGCGGCCGGCATCGCGGTCGATCGTGCCGTCCTGCCCGGCGAGGGCCGGACGGCTGCCCTCCGCCGCCTCGACCATGGTCTGGACCGCGACGCCCGGCCGGTCTCGGAACAGCACGATCTCGGTGACGAAGGCCATCGGTCTCTCCACGCAAGAGGCCCTTTGCCGGGCCATCATGGAGAGACAATACAACACCCCTCCTGACAGAATTCTGTCAGGAGGGGTGAGGCCGGCCGTCAGATGTTCAGCTTGCGCACCGACTGGCGGAACTGGGCGCGGGCGGAGTCGATCGCCTTGCGGGCCTTGTCCAGGCCGGCGCCGGCCTGCTCCAGCTCGCTCTCGCTGTCGTTCAGCTTGCCGAGATAGCGCTGGAACAGGTCGCTGTCCTTCGGCACCGCGCCGATGTTCTCGCGCAGCCGCGCCTGCTCCTGGCCGATCTCCGCCTGGCGCTGCTCCAGCCGCTCGGCCTCGGCCTCGTGGTCGCGGATCACCGCGAGCTGGCCGGCGAGATCCGCCATCGTCTGGCGCACCCCGGCCGGCAGCCTGCGGTCCTCGGCCCAGACGACGATCTGGTCGTCGGCGTCCTCGGCCAGGTCGATGGTCTGGGACAGCGGCTGCTCCTGCGTCACCGTCACCGTCTCGGTCCTGCCGGCCGGCACCGCCTGGCGGATGCGGTACTGGCCGCCGACGATTTCGGCCTTCCCCTTGTCCGGCTCCGTCAGGGTCCAGCCGTCGTAGCGCGGCGTCTGCAGCAGCACCGTGCGGTCCTCGCCGGCGGCGCCGGTGATCGCATAGCTGACGCTGGCGCGCTGGGTGGTGGTCAGCTCCAGCACGCCGTCGACGATGCGGGCGCGGGCCAGCGTGTCGTCGCGCTTGTCCTCGCGCTCGACCGTCACCTTCTGGTCGACGGCGAAGCTCAGCAGCCGGGTCTCGCCCGCCGGCAGCGCGCCCAGCCGGGCGTCGCCGACATAGGTCACGCCGTCGGCGCCGCGTTCGTAGAGGGTCAGCACGCCGGGCGGCAGGCCGGTCTGGCCGTCATTCTTCAGGTCGACCGCGGCCAGCGGGTGCTTCGGCTCGGTCTGCGGCAGGTACAGGTCGACCCGGCCGGCCGGGATCTCGCGGTCGATGATCGGCACCAGCAGGGAATGGCCGGCGGCGACGGTCACCGGCTCGGGCAGGCGGAAGGTGACCTGGGTCGCGCTCTCGCCCGATTCCGCCGCGGTGACCCTGGCGAGTTGCTGCGGCGCCTGGATGGCGCTTTGGGCCGGATTGATGTCGCCTGCGACACCCACATTGTATGAGCCTGCACCTGCGGCAGGGGCCGGCGCGGGGGGCACCAGTCCCAATTGCCGCGCCGCGGCGCGACGCACCCCGTCCTGGTCGAACTCGCGGGCCCGCTCGTCGACCGGCGGCAGCACCCGGCCCGCCACCTCGACCGGCACCTCCGGCCGGGCCACGGTGTAGCTCTGGTACAGCGCCTGGCGGAAGGTGACCGGGTTGCCGGAGACCACGGTCAGGTCGACCCCGTCCCAATCGGCGCCGCTCATGTTCTCCAGCACCGCCCAGCCCTGCAGCGCCGCCGTCTCCGCCTTCGGGTCGGCGGCCAGGGTCAGGCGGTAGCTGGTCTTCCACAAGGGCGCCGCGACGACATAGCCGACGCGCAGCGTGCGCTCGCCGTCGCCGGTGGCGCGGATCGCCAGGGTGCGCCGGTCCTTGGCCGAATCGCGGGCCAGGGCGGCCAGCGCCGCATCCAGCTTGGCCTGCAGCGCCGGGTCGGCGAATTGCAGCCCGTCCGCCTCCTCCAGCAGGAACTGGCGCACCCCGCCCGCGGTCATCAGGCTGACCCGGTGGCGGGTGATCTGCGTGCCGTCCTTGTCCTTCGCCGTCTCCGCCACCACCGACAGGATGCGGCCGGAGACGCCGCGGGCGCCCTCGACCCGGACCTCGGCGCCGCGCAGCGCGTTCAGGAGGTCGGCGGGGGAGGACAGCGCCTCCGGCCCGAACGGCATCTCGCGGAAGGCGGCGGCCAGCGGCTCGCGCCCGGGCAGGCTGATCTCGCCGATGCCGCCCCGGTCGTCATAGACGACGATGCTCTTCATCACGTCGTCGACCTGGTCCAGCGGCACGGCCAGGTCCAGCGTCTCGTCGCCGGTGACCTTGGCCTCGTACTCGAAATAGCCGACGCCGCCGGTCGACAGCAGCACGCGCTTCAGCGCCAGCGGCTCGGCGGCGAAGGCCGGCAGGGCCAGGAATGCCGCGGCCGCGGCGGCCGGCAGGGCGAGGCGGATCGGTGTCATGCGGGTCCCCTTCAGGATCGAGGACCCGACCTTGCGCGGCGATCGTGGCGACGCCGCGGCCATGTGGGGCCGAGCGTGGCGGAAAGAAGTCCTTCCGCCACGCCGGGCCGTCAGTCGAACGGCCAGCCGTCGTTGTCGTCCCGCCGGTCGCGGCGGCCGCGCCAGCCGCCGCCGGTGCAGTCGGCGGTGTCGGTGCCGTCGGTGCAGCGGTTGGTGCCGCCGTAGCGGCCTTCGTCGCAGACCCCGTTATAGGCGCGGCGGCAGCTGTTCGGGCCCTCGTCGCGCTCCCGGTTGGCATAGCCGCGGCAATCCGCCATGTCGGTGCCGTCGTCGCAGCGGTTGGTGCCGCCGTAGCGGCCTTCGTCGCAGACGCCGTCATAGGCGCGGCGGCAGCTGTTGTCGCGGTCGTTGCGGTCGCCGCGGTAGCGGTTGTCGATCCGGGTGTAGCCGCCGTCGCGATAGCCGCCGTCGCTGTAATAGCCGTCGTTGTAGCCGCCGTTGCCGTAAGTGCCGTCCTGCGGGACGCAGGCGATGGCGCCGACGGCGGCGGCGGTCAGGGCAAGGGTGCGCAGGAAGGTGGACAAGGCGGGTTCCTCGAAGTTGTCGGCGGCCTCGCCGGACGCCCGGCGATGCGGCGCCGGAATCAAGGCGCGACCCCCCGTCCGGGTTCCGTTGTTTCAGGTGCCCCGTTTCAGGTGGCCCCGTTTCAGGTGGCCCCGTTTCAGGTGGAAGGATCGTGGACAGCGGGCGGCGGCGTGAGGCATGGTCGGACGTTGCGTCGCCGCGGGGAAAAACTTGCGGATCCATCGCCGGGAACGCGAAGGGAGAACGATCCATGCGGATAGGGGTGTTGCGTGAGCGGCGGGATGGGGAGCGCCGGGTGGCGGCGACGGCGGACAGCGTGAAGAAGCTGGTGGGACTGGGGGCGACGGTGGTGGTGGAGACCGGCGCCGGTCTGGGCAGCGCGGTGATGGACGAGGCGTACCGGTCGGCGGGGGCGGAGGTGGCGGCGGATGCCGCAGCGGCGCTGGCCGGCGCCGATGTGGTGCTGAAGGTGCGGCGGCCGCTGCGGTCGGGCGAGGGCGAGGTCGACGAGCTGGCGCTGATCCCGCGGGGGGCGACCCTGATCGGCATCCTGGAGCCCTATGACGATGCCGACAGCCTGGCGGCCTATGCCGAGGCGGGGATCGAGAGCTTCGCCTTGGAGCTGGTGCCGCGGATCACGCGGGCGCAGGCGATGGACGTGCTGTCGAGCCAGGCGAACCTGGCGGGATACCGGGCGGTCCTGGAGGCGGCATCGGTGTTCGGCCGGGCCTTCCCGATGATGATGACGGCGGCGGGCACGGTGCCGCCGGCGCGGGTGCTGGTGATGGGCGCGGGCGTGGCCGGTCTGCAGGCGATCGCGACGGCGCGGCGGCTCGGGGCCGTGGTGTCGGCGACCGATGTGCGGCCGGCGGCGAAGGAGCAGGTGCAGTCGCTCGGCGCCAGCTTCGTCGCGGTGGAGGACGAGGAGTTCAAGGCGGCCGAGACCGCGGGCGGCTACGCCAAGGAGATGTCGGCGGAGTACCGGGCCAAGCAGGCGGCGCTGATCGCCGAGACGGTGAAGAAGCAGGACATCGTGATCTGCACCGCGCTGATCCCGGGCAAGAAGGCGCCGGTGCTGATGGACGAGGCGATGGTGCGGTCGATGAAGCCGGGCTCGGTGATCGTCGACCTGGCGGCGGAGCGGGGCGGCAACTGCGCCCTGACCCGGCCGGGCGAGGTGGTCGAGGACGGCGGCGTGACCATCGTCGGGCACAGGAACGTGCCGGGCCGGATCGCGACCGATGCGTCGGCGCTCTACGCCCGCAACCTGGTGGCCTTCCTGACGCCCCTGGTCGACAAGGACAGCCAGGCGCTGAAGGTGGACGGATCGGACGAGATCGTGGCGGCGACGCGGCTGACCTCGGGGGGCCGTGTGGTGCATCCGGGCTTCGGCGGCAAAGCCGAGCAGGCGGCGTAGGGGAGCGGACGATGGCGACGGAAGACATCGCGCAGGGGGCGCAGGGCCTGGCCGAGGCGGCGCGGGGGCTGGCCGACCAGGCCCAGGCCTTGGCGGTGCAGGCGCAGGCGGCCGCAGTGCCGGCGGGGGAGCACGGCTT
>NZ_JBHYMS010000066.1:0-38265 GCF_042743185.1 Inquilinus sp. NPDC058860
GACGCGCGCAGACCCCTCCCCCTACCCCCCTCCCGCAAGGGGAGGGGGGACTTAAGAAAGCTCACTTCACCGAAGTGTGATTTCGAGTGAGGGGGTGGCCCAGGCCCATCCATCTGCTTCGATCCACGCCGCCGCCTCAGCGCCCGTTGAAATAAGGCGCCCGCCGGAGCCGCGTCTGGACATAGACGTGCTCCTGGTGGGTGCCCGGCGCGTAGGATCGGTCGGACCCGGGCACGGCGACGTTGCGCTCGCTGGGAAAGCGGGCGACGAAACCCTCGTCGATGTCGCAGCCGAGGCCCGGCGCGTCGGGCACGGCGATCGAGCCGCCTTCCTGCACCGGATGCGGCACCACGGTCCGGGCCCGGCCGGGCCAGTCGGCGTCGAGCCGTTCCAGGATCAGCGCGTTCGGGATCGCGGCCAGCAGGTGGATGGCCGCATATTCGGCGACCGGGCCGAGCGAGCCGGAATGCGGCGCCATCATGATGTGATGCGCCTCCGCCATCGCCGCGATCTTCCGCATCTGGGTCAGGCCGCCGGCCCGCCCGGTGTCGGGCTGGATCACGTCGACCAGCTCGCGCTCGATCAGCTCGCGCTCGCCGAAGATCGTCGCCATGCGCTCGCCCGCCGCCAGCGGCACATGGGCGGCGTCGCGGATGCGCCTGTAGCCGTCCAGGTTGTCCGGCGCGATCGGGTCCTCGATCCACAGCAGGTTGTAGGGTTCGAGCGCCCGCGCCAGCCGCGCCGCGTCGGCCGGGGTCAGCCAGGGCGGGCCGTGCAGGTCGATGGCGATGTCGACCTCGTCGCCCACCGCCTCGCGCAGCGTCGCGACCTTGCGCACCGGGTCGGCGACGCCGCCGCATTTGATGGTCCGGATGCCGTGGCCCTTCACCGCCAGCGCCGCCTCGGCCGTGTTGGCGTGGGAATAGATCGGGATCCGGTCGCGCATCTTGCCGCCGAGCAGGTTCCACACCGGCACGCCGAGCGCCTTGCCCTTGATGTCCCACAGCGCGACGTCGATGCCGGTCATGGCGCCGGCGCCGACCGTGCCGAGCATCCCGTGCCCCATCGTCGCGACCTGCATCTTCTGCCACAGCCGCTCGATATGCGTCGGATCCTCGCCGATCAGCAGGCCCTTCAGGTCCTGCACCGCGGTCTCGATCACCCGCGGCCAGCCGGAGCATTCGCCGATGCCGACGATGCCGGCATCGGTATAGACCTTCACGAACAGCCAGTTGCGGAAGCCGCCGAGCTTGCCCTCCGCGATCGCCGCGTCGCCGGACCGGCCGCTGTCCGTCGCCCATTTGTCGGGGTCCGGCGGGCCGGCCTGCATCAGGAAGGTCCGGATGTCGGTGATCTTCATAGCGCCAGGCTCCGCTCGGAGGGCTCGGTGTACCGGGTGCGGTTGTGGATGCTGCGGCGGCGCGGGTCGGGCCGCGGCACCGCGGAGATCAGCGCCCGCGTGTAGTCGTGGGTCGGCGCCTCGCAGACCTCGTCGGCCTGGCCGATCTCGACCAGCCGGCCGCGATACATCACGCCGACGCGGTCGCACATGTAGCGGATCACGCCGATATCGTGGCTGATGAAGATGATGGCGAGGTCGAGCTCGTCCTGCAGCTTCAGCAGCAGGTCCAGCACCTGGAAGCGCAGCGAGACGTCGAGCGCCGAGGTCGCCTCGTCGGCGACGATGATTCGGGGGTTCAGCGCGATGGCCCGGGCGATGCCGATGCGCTGGCGCTGGCCGCCGGAGAAGGCGTGCGGGTAGCGCTCGCGCCAGGCGGGATCGAGACCGACCTGGCGCATCAGCCCGGCGACGCGCTCGTCCAGATCCTTGCCCCTGGCGATGCCGTTGACCAGGAGCGGCTCGCCGATCACCTGGGCCACGGTCATGCGTGGGTTGAGCGAGGAGACCGGGTCCTGGAAGATCATCCGGATCTCGCGCCGGCAGGCCGAGAGCGTCGGCTTGTCGGCCTTGGCCAGGTCGACCACGGCGCCGTCGGCGCGGCGGTAGCGGATGGCGCCGCCGGTCGGGTCGTAGACCCGCAGCAGGCAGCGCCCCATGGTGGTCTTGCCGGAGCCGGATTCGCCGACGATGCCGAGCGTCTCCCCCGCCCTCACCTGCAGCGACACGCCGTCGACGGCGGCGAAGGCGGCGCTGCCGGTGCCGAACTGCATCCTCAGGCCTTCCACCTCGATCACCGGCAGGCGGTCGGCCGGCAGCGCGGGGCGCCGGAGGCGGATCTCGGCCTTGTCCTCCAGCTTGAGGACCGAGCCGATCAGCATCTTGGTGTAGGGGTCTTCCGGCGCATGGAAGATGCGGTCGGCCGGGCCATGCTCCATCACCCGGCCCTGGTACATCACCAGCACGTCGTCGGCGATCTCGGCCACCACGCCCATGTCGTGGGTGATGAACAGCACCGCCATGCCGAATTCGGCCTGCAGCCGCTTGATCAGGTCCAGGATCTCGGCCTGGGTGGTGACGTCCAGCGCCGTCGTCGGCTCGTCGGCGATCAAGAGCTGCGGATTGCAGGCCAGCGCCATGGCGATCATGGCGCGCTGACGCATGCCGCCGGAGAACTCGAAGGTGTAGCGGTCGATCGCCCGCTCCGGCCGCGGGATCTCGACCTGCTTCAGGAGCTCGATCGTCCGCGCCCGCGCCGCGGCCTTGCTCATGCCGAGATGCAGGCGCAGCACCTCCATGATCTGGTCGCCGACCGTGTGGATCGGCGACAGCGACGACATCGGCTCCTGGAAGATCATCGCGATCTCGCGGCCGCGCACCCGGCGGATGGCCCGGCTGCGCGGGTGCAGCCTGGCGAGGTCGACGCTGCTGCCGTCGGCGCGGTTCAGAACCATCTCGCCGGAGACGATGCGCCCGGGCGCGTCGACGATCTGCAGGATCGAGCGGGCGGTGACGCTCTTGCCCGAGCCGCTTTCGCCGACGACGCACAGCGTCTTGCCGCGCTCGACCGTGAAGGACACGCCGTCGACCGCCTTGACCAGCCCGGCGCGGGTCGGGAAATGGGTCACCAGGTCGCGCACCGCCAGGACCGGCTTGGGGCGGCCGGGGAACGGCACGGGGGCGGATGGAGGGTTCGTCATCGGGGCCTCTCCGCCGTCACTTGTTGTACGGATCGGCCGCGTCGCGCAGGCCGTCGCCGAGCAGGTTGAGCGCCATCACCGCGACGACGACGAAGGCGCCGGGCGCGAACAGCCAGGGCGCGGTCGCGATCGAGCGGATGTTCTGCGCCTCGCGCAGCAGCACGCCCCAGGAGATGGTCGGCGGCTGCAGCCCGAGGCCGAGGAAGGACAGGGCCGTCTCGGCCAGGATCATCGCCGGGATCGCCAGCGTCACCGAGGCGATGATGTGGCTGAGGAAGCTCGGCATCATGTGCCGGAAGATGATCCGCCCCTCGCCGCAGCCGTCGAGCCGGGCGGCGGTGACGAACTCCTCGGTCCGCAGCGACAGGAAGCGGCCGCGGACGACGCGGGCCAGCTGGGCCCAGCCGGTCAGCGACAGGATCACGGTGATCATGAAATACTGGGTGATCGCCGGCCAGTCCTGCGGCAGGGCCGCGGCCATGGCCAGCCAGATCGGGATCGTCGGCAGGGCCAGCACGAATTCGATCACCCGCTGGATCACGAAGTCCGGCTTGCCGCCGTAATAGCCGGAGATGCCGCCGAGCACGAGGCCGATGGCGAGCGACAGGAACACGCCGACCAGGCCGACCGACAGCGAGATCTGGGCGCCCTGCATGATCCGGCTCCAGACGCAGCGGCCGAGGCGGTCGGTGCCGAACAGGAACAGCGGCTGCTTCGGATCGGCCGAGGCGAGAAGATGGATGTCGGTGGTGAACAGGCCGAGCACCGAATAGGTGTAGCCGCGGCCGAACAGCGAGATGCCGACCTTGCGCGCCGGGTCCTCCTTATAGACCGCGGCCAGCGTCTCCGGGTCGCGGGTCAGCTTGTGGGGGTGGAAATACAGGCCGATCTGCAGGCTGCCGTCCTCCGCTCGGTCGAACAGATGGATCGCCTGCGGCGGGTGGAAGGCGGCGCGGGCGTTCTGCTGGCTGGGGTCGTTGACCGCGAAGAAGCCGGGCACGGCCGCGATCACGTAGAGGACGATGACGATCACCAGCGAGGCCATGGCCAGCCGGTGCCGGCGGAAGGCCCACCAGATCAGCTGCCACTGGGAGGCGACGGCAAGCTGGCCGGCGGGCGCGACGGTCGCGAGGTCGGTCATGGAGGCCCCCTATTCGAGGCGGATGCGCGGGTCGACCAGCGCCAGCAGGATGTCGCTGATCAGCGACCCGATCAGCGTCAGCGCGCAGATCAGGAGCACGAAGGCGCCGGCGAGATACATGTCCTGCGCCATCAGCGACTGCAGCAGCAGCGGCGCTGCCGTCGGCAGGTTCAGCACGATCGCCACCACGATCGAGCCGGAGACCAGGTTCGGCAGCAGCCAGGCCAGCGTGGAGATGAACGGGTTGAGCGCCACCCGCACCGGGTATTTCAGCAGCAGCCGGAACTCGGACAGGCCCTTGGCGCGCGCGGTGGTGACATAGGGCTTGTGGATCTCGTCGAGCATGTTCGCCCGCATCACCCGGATCAGGCTGGCGGTGCCGGAGACGGCCAGGATCAGCACCGGGATCCACAGATGCTGCAGCAGGTCCCACGTCTTGGCGATGCTCCAGGGCGCCTTCTCATAGGCCGGCGAGAACAGGCCGCTGACGTCCTGGCCGAATTCGATCGCGGCGACATACATCAGCACCAACGCCAGCAGGAAGGACGGGATGGCCAGCCCGGCGAAAGTGATGATCGTGACGATGGTGTCGCCGATCGAGTATTTCCGCACCGCGGAATAGACCCCGATCGGCAGGGCGATGGCCCAGGTCGCGATCAGCGTGGCCAGGGTCAGCACCAGGGTCAGCGCCATGCGTTCCCAGATCAGGTCGCTGACCGGCTGCTGCCATTCGAAGGACAGGCCGAAATCGCCGCGGGTGATGATGCCGCCGATCCACTTCGCGTACTGCACCAGCATCGGGTCGTTGAGGCCGAAACGCTCGCGCAGCGCCGCCGCCGCATTCTGGTCGACGATCTCGTTCGAGGCGGCGAGCGTCGCGACATAGCTGGTCACGAAGTCGCCGGGCGGCAGCTGGATCAGGACGAAGGCGAGGAAGCTGACCGCGAAGAGCGCGGGCACCATCCACAGCAGGCGCTTGGCGATGAAGCGGAGCATCCGGGGCTCTCCTCGAAACGGGCGCTGAGCGGCGGAGGAAGACCGTCAGGACTCGCTCGCGAATTGATGCTGCAAACGAGCGTGCATTTTTCAACTTGTCATTGCCGGGCTTGACCCGGCAATCCAGAGGGTGTCGAGACCTTCTGGATGCCCGGGTCAAGACCGGGCATGACAGTTTGGGGTTGGTTCACCGATTCGTTGGTTCGCGAGCAAACCCTCAGCTCGAGAAGAAGAACTGCTGCGGCATGGCCGGGCCGGGATTCGGCCAGGTCCAGGAATCCGGTTCCTTCTCCGGCGCGTTGACGAGGTTGGTCTTGACCACGCCGAAGGAGTTGACGGCGAGGCAGATGCCGACCGTCTCGAAGGCCTCGGCGGTCAGGTCGAACAGCTGCTTCATGGTCGCGCCGCGCTTGTCGAGGTCGGAGGTGCTGCGCGCCTCGTCGAACAGCTTCATGCGCCGCTTCTGGCTCTCCGGCGGTTCCTCGCCCGACTGGCCGTTCGAGACGTACCAGAGCGTCCAGGGAATGGCGTAGCGCGAACCCTGCGGGTGCTGGGCGAAGAAGTCGCGCGGGTCGAACATCGGGTCCAGCCCGCCCGGGCCCGGCCATACCTGGGCGTCGTGGTCGTTGCTGTCGCCGCGGGTATAGTACAGCGCGCGCTCGATGGTGTTGACCTTGATGTCGATGCCGATCGCCGCCCAGTGGCGCTTCACCAGCTCCAGCACGTCGACCAGGTCGGCATAGAGGGTCGGGATCACGTCGATGGCGAAGAAGATCTTGCTGCCGTCGGGGTGCAGGCGGAAGCCGTCGGCGGTCTTCTTGTCGTAGCCGGCCTGGTCCAGCATCGCGCCGGCCTTGTCGGCGTCGAACTCGGTGAACTGCCGCGACAGCGTCTCGTGATACCAGGGATGGCTCGGCCGCGGCCCCGTCTGGTACGGCTCGGACTGGCCGAAATAGACCAGCTCGATGATCTCCTGGCGGTCGATGCCGAGCGACAGCGCCTGGCGCACCTCCTTCTTGCCGAAGAAGGCCTTCAGCTTCGGGTCCTTGTGGCAGATGTTCAGGTAGATCTGGCACTGCTGCGCCGCGGAAGGCTCCAGCTCGATCAGCCGGTACCCGCCCTTCTCCCGGTTCTGCGACAGGGTCGGCTTGTTCTGCAGCAGGTTGACGTGCCGCTCCTGGATGTCGAGCTTGCCGGAGATGGCGTCGAGCAGCAGCGATTCGACGTCCTGCGAGATGCCGAAATACAGCTCGTCGATATAGGGCAGCTGGTTGCCCTCGGTGTCGACCTGCCAGAAATAGGGGTTGCGCTTCATCACCACGCGGGTGGTGCCGCCGACATAGGGCTCGGCGACCACCCAGGGGTCGAGCGTCGGCTTCTCCGGGTTGCCCCAGCGCTGCGGGATCTCGATGTCGCCGTTCTTGGCCCGGAACAGGTCGCTCCACTTCTGCAGGTTGGCCTGCTTCACCAGGTCGTCGACCTTGTCGTTGTATTTCGGATGGAACTGGCTGGCGTAGTGCTTGGCGAACAGCGTCGGGTGCTGGCCCAGCGGGGTCGCCAGCGTCTCCAGATAGGTGGCATAGGGCGCGGCGAAGGTGAACTTGACCGTGGCGTCGTCAATCTTGCTGACGACGACCGGCTTGCCGGCGATGGTGAGCTGCGACGGGACCGAGCCGTAGAGCTCGCTGTTCTTGGCGCAGTCCTCGATCGAGAAGACGATGTCGTCCGCGGTGAAGGGATGGCCGTCCGACCATTTCGTGCCCTTGCGCAGATGGAACACGAACTCGGTGCCGTCGGGGTTGACGTCCCAGCTCTCCGCCAGGTTGGGCAGGGCCTTGGTGAAGCCGAGATCCCAGCGCACCAGCCCCTGGTTGCCGACCACGCGCAGGATGCCGTTGTGGTCGGACGAACCGCGCAGGCCGCGATGCAGCGTGCCGCCATAGGTGCCGACCCTGGTCAGCGGCTGCACCACCAGCGGATTGGCCGGCAGCCGCTCGGCCAGCGGCGGCAGCTTGCCGTCCTTCGCCAGCTGCGCGAGGCCGGGCGCCTCCCCCTTGGCCGCCTGCGCATGGGCGAGCCGGACCGCGAGCGGCATCGCCGCCACCCCGGCGAGACCCTTCAGAACCGTACGTCGGGCGAACCCGTGCGGCGAGGCGCTGAGCTTGTCGTCCATCCTGGGACCCTCCCCTGTGTGCTGGATCCGGCTTCGCCATGCGTGCCGGCCCGCTTCCTTTGCCGTTCCGGTCATATTACAAATATTGACAAATCACAACCGGAATGGCCTTGTTCCGGACGCTTTCTGTCGCACAACATTGCTGCAGCGCAAACAGCGGAAAGAACGGCGATCCAAGCGGCAATGGAACGAATTGGGATGGAGGCCTGGCGGGGCGCGGCCGTGATCAATCTTGACAACTTGCCGGCGGGGGGATGGCGGGCATGAGTGGCACGGATGGCGATGCCGGGCTGTTGCCGCGGGACGGCGGTCCGCCGGCGCGGCTGAGCGAGGTGGTCTATGACGGCATCGTGTCCCTGATCGCCCATGGCGACTTCGCCATGAACAGCCGGCTGCCATCCGAATCGGAGCTGTCGGCACGCTTCGGTGCCTCGCGGCCGGTGGTGCGCGAGGCGCTGGGCCGGCTGCGGCAGGACGGGCTGATCGTCTCGCGCCAGGGCTCGGGATCCTACGTCCGGCAGCGGCCAGACCTCGCGGTGCTGCGCTTCGCCCAGGTGCGCTCGCTGGCCGATGTGCAGCGCTGCTTCGAGTTCCGCGCCGGGTTCGAGGGCGTGGCCGCCGCTCTCGCCGCCGAGCGCTGGGAGGCGGAGGATCTCCGCGAGATCGAGGACGCGCTCGAGGCCCTGGAAGCCTGCCTCGGCAACGGCGAGCTCGGGGCCGACGAGGACCGGCGCTTCCACGAGGCCGTCGCCCGGGCGACGCGCAACCCCTATCACATCGCCGTGCAGTCCTCGCTGGCCTCGCACATCGCCGTCGGCATGAACATCACCCGCCATCTCAGCCGGATGCGGACGCCGGAGCGGATCCGGGCGGTGCAGGACGAGCATGTCGCGATCGTCGCGGCGATCCGCCGGCGCGACGCCGCGGCCGCGACCGAAGCCATGCGCCGGCACATCCTCAATGCCCGACAGCGGATGTTCGAAGGAGTCTGAATTGACCTCAACCGTTCCGCCCGGTAGCAGCGCCGCGCCATCCGCCTCCGCCAAGTCGATCGTGCTGACCGGCGGCGCCGGCAATGTCGGCCGGGTACTGCGCCGCGCGCTGGCCGGCCGCATCGAGGCGGTGCGCATCCTCGACATCGCCGATCCCGGCCCGCTGGCGGAGCACGAGAGCTGGACTGCGGTCGACATCGCCGACCTGGCGGCGCTGACCGCGGCGGTCGAGGGCGCCGACGCCATCGCCCATTTCGCCGGCTATCCGAACGAGCGCGCGGCCGAGGACATCCTGCGGGTCAACGTTCTGGGCACCCACAATGTCTATGAGGCGGCGGTCCGCGCCGGCATCGGCCGGGTGGTGCTGGCGTCGAGCAACCATGTCACCGGCTTCTATCCGCGCGACGCCCGTGTCGGGGTCGAGGACCAGATGCGGCCGGACAGCCTCTACGGCCTCAGCAAATGCTGGGGCGAGCTGGAGGCCGGGGTCTATTTCGAGAAGGCGGGCATCCGCACCCTCGCCATCCGCATCGGCAATGCCGGCGAGCGGCCGTTCGACGCCCGCGGCCTGGCCGTGTGGATCAGCCCGCGCGACCTGGCCCAGCTGGTGCTGATCGGGCTGGAGCATCCCGACATCGACTGCACCACCGTCTACGGCGCCTCGGCCAACGATGCCGCCTGGTGGGACAATTCGGTCGCGATCGCGCTGGGCTACCGGCCGCAGGACCGCACCGTCGATTTCGCCGCGCCCGAGGCCTTCCGGACCAAGCCGTCGGCGGAGCTGCCGCAGGTGACCGACCATTTCCAGGGCGGGTGGTTCAGCGCGCAGGGCCATGACGGCGCCGTGCGCCGCCGCCGCGTCTGGCGGAAGAAGGGCTGACGCCGGGCTCCGCCGCCGTCACCCGGGCGGGTCGATCTCCGACCGGTCGATCCCCAGCCGCGCCATCTTCTCGTTCAGCGTCCGCCGCGGCAGGCCGAGGATCTCCAGCGCCGCGGCGACCGACCCGCCGGTCTCCCGCAGCGCCGCCAGGATCAGAGCGCGCTCATAGGCGGCGACCCGCTCCGCCAGCCCGCCGCCCATATCCGCCGCCGGGTTCAGGATGTCCCCGGCCCCGGCGCCCGACAGGCCCATGGCGAAGCGCTCGGCCGCCGCCTTCAGCTCGCGCACATTGCCGGGCCAGCCATGGCCCAGCAGCGCCGCGACCTCGGCCGGCGACGGGCTGCGCCGGTCCAGCCCCAGCCGGTCGGCGGCGACGCCGGCGAAGCGGCCGAACAGCAGCAGGATGTCGTCGCCGCGGTCGCGCAAGGGCGGGATCTCGATCTCCACCCCCGCCAGCCGGAAGAACAGGTCCTCGCGGAAGGCGCCCGCCGCCACCCGCTCGCGCAGGTCGGCCTTGGCCGCGGCGACCACCCGGATGTTGACCGGGATCAGCCGGTTCGACCCCAGCCGCTCCACCACCCGCTCCTGCAGCACGCGCAGCAGCTTGGCCTGGACCGAAGGCGGCATGCTCTCGACCTCGTCCAGCAGCACCGTGCCGCCATCGGCGTGCTCGAACTTGCCGATCCGGGCGGCGCGGGCGCCGGTGAAGGCGCCGGCCTCATGGCCGAACAGCTCGCCCTCGATCATCTCGGCCGGGATCGCGGCGCAGTTGATGGCGACGAAGGGCCGGTCGCGGCGCGGGCCGAATTCGTGCAGCGCCCGCGCCGCCACCTCCTTGCCCGTGCCGGTCTCGCCGCGCACTACGACGTCGACCGGCAGCGCCGCCAGCTCGGCCACCAGCCGGCGCAGGCGGCGCATCGCCGGGGCGTCGCCGACCAGCGTGCCGGCCAGGGCGTCGTCCAGCCGGGTCTCCAGCTCGCCCACCCGGCGCCGCAGCCGGTGCTGCGAGGCGGCGTTGCGCAGCACCGCGGCCAGGTGGTCGGGCTCGTAGGGCTTGGTCATGAAGTCGAAGGCGCCCGCCTGCAGCGCCGCCACCGCCATCGGCACGTCGCCATGCCCGGTCAGCAGCACCACCGGCAGGCCAGGCCGCTCCGCCGCCAGCCGGCGCTGCAGCTCCAGCCCGCTCTCGCCCGGCATGCGGACGTCGGTCAGCACCGCATCGGGGCCGAAGCCGTCGATCCGATGCAGCGCCTCGGCCGCCGAGCGCGCGGTCTCGACCGTGAAGCCGCACAGGCCCAGCCACTGCTCGATCGATCCGGCGACCGACGGGTCGTCCTCGACGACCAGGATGCGATGCGCTTCGATCATTCGGCGACGGCCTTGGCTTCGGCAAGCGGCAATGTCACGACGAAAGCGGTGCCGCCCAGCGCGGACGGGCGATGGTCGATGCCGCCGCCATGGTCGCGGACGATGCGGTAGACGGTGGCGAGGCCCAGCCCCAGCCCGTCCCCGGCCTCCTTGGTGGTGACGAAGGGCTCGAACAGCCGGTCGCGGATCGCCAGGTCGATGCCCGGACCGGAATCCTCGACCGTCAGCCGGGCGGTGCCGCCGCCGGTCTCGACAGCGGCCCGGATCCGCCGCGTGTCGCGGTCGCGCACCGCGTCGATGGCATTGCTGACCAGGTTCATCACCACCTGGTCCAGCCGCCCGGCCTCGCCCGTCACCACCGCCGGGCCGCCGCCGATGCGCTCGACCGCGATGCCGAGATCGGCCAGGCGATAGGCCAGCAGCCGCAGCACGCTGTCCAGCACCGCGGCGAGGTCGACCGGGGCGGCGGCGTGCCCGTCGCGCCGGGCCAGGCGCTTGAGCTGGCCGGTCAGCCCGGCGACGCGGTCGACCGCCTGGGCCATGACGTCGATGTTCGCCGCCACCTTCGCGGCCTCGCCGCGGCCGGACAGCAGGCGGGTGCTGGCCAGATAGGTCTTCAGCGCCGCCAGCGGCTGGTTGATCTCATGCGCCAGCCCGGCGAAGGCCTGGCCCAGCGCGGCCAGCTTGGCGGCCTGGACCAGGTCGTCGCGGGTGCGGTGCAGCTCCGCCTCGGCGCGGCGACGCTCCTCGATCTCGTCCTCCAGCCGGCGGTTGGCGGCGGTCAGCGCCTCGGTCCGCTCGGCCACCCGCTGCTCCAGCTCGTCCTTGGACCGGCGCTCGGCGATGCGGGCGCGGCGGCGGGCGCGCCACAGCACGGCGGCCAGCACCACGACGATGACAGCCAAGCCGGTCGCCGCGGCGGCGACCAGGGCGTTGGTCCGGGCCGGGGCGGGATCGGCCACGGCGATCAGCGACCAGCCATGGTCGGGCAGCGGCAGGGTGAACAGCAGCAGGTCGCCGCCGGCGCCGGGGTCGAGCAGCCGGACCGACCGGCCCTGGTCGTCAGCGTCCGTCCGGCTGCGGAAGATCGGCCGGGTGACGGAAGGCAGCCCGGCATAGCGCCGCTCCGCCAGGATCGAGCCCTGCGCGCGGTCGTCGAGGGCGAAGAGCGGGCGGTAGCGCCAGCCCGGCCGGGCGGCGAGGAACAGGATGCCGTCGGCGTCGGCGATGCCGAGCGTGGCGTCGGCCCCGGCCCATTCGCGCTCCAGCCCGGTCAGGTCGACCTTCACGACTGCGATGCCGACCGGCGCGGGCTGCCCGCCCGGCCCCGGCGCGTCGATCCGGCTGGCCAGGAAATAACCGGGCTGCCCGGTGGTGGCGCCGATGCCGTAGAAGCTGCCTTCGCCCGTCTCGATCGCCTCCCGGTAATAGGGCCGGTAGGCGTAGCCGTGGCCGATGAAGCTGCCCGGCGTGTCCCAGTTGCTGGCGGCGATCGCCGTGCCGCCGCGGTCGAGGACATAGAGCGCGGCCGCCCCCGCCGCGGCGCTGATCGCCTGCAGGTGGCGGTTGGCGGCGTCGATCGCATCGGGGCCGGGCGGCGTGCCGTACAGGGTGCGGATCTGCGGCGTCTGGCCGATCACCTGCGGCAGGTAACGGAACCGGCCGATCGCCGCCTCGACGCTGGCGGCGGCGAGGGTCAGCCGCTCCCGCGCCTGGCCTTCCAGCGCCGCGAGGTTGTCGCGCAGCACCCAGCCCTGCACCGCCAGCGACAGGCCGGCTGCCGCCAGACCGACGGCGGCGAAAAGCAGGATCCGGCCCCGGCGGGCGGTCAGGCGGGACAGGTGCATGGACAGCACAAGACGATTTCCAGGCCCCGCCGCACCGCGCGACGGGGCCTGGACCCTATTACGGCTGCGCGCCGTCGTCGATCTTCGAGGCCGACTTGGTGTCGCGCATGAAGGCATAGACCAGCAGCGAGCACAGGATGCAGCCGGTCACGTACCAGTAGAACCAGCTCTCATGCCCGATGTCCTTGAACCACAGCGCGATGTATTCGGCGGTGCCGCCGAAGATCGACACGGTCAGGGCATAGGGCAGGCCGACGCCCAGCGCCCGCACCTCGGTCGGGAACAGCTCGGCCTTCACCACCGCGTTGATCGAGGTGTAGCCGGAGACGATCACCAGCGCCGCCACGATCAGGCCGAAGGCGGCGAGCGCGTCCGTCGTCTGCGCCAGGGTCGACAGGATCGGCACGGTCAGCACCGTGCCCAGCACGCCGAAGCCGATCAGCAGCGGCCGCCGGCCGATCTTGTCGGAGAAGGCGCCGACCACCGGCTGCAGGCACATGAACAGGAACAGCGCCGCGGCCGAGACCAGGGTCGATTCCGACTTGCTCATGCCGACGGTGTTGACCAGGAACTTCTGCATGTAGGTGGTGTAGGTGTAGAAGGCGACCGTGCCGCCCAGCGTCAGCCCGACCACGATCATGATCTCGCGCGGGTGGCGCAGCAGGGCCCGCAGCAGGCTTTCGCTGCGCGGCGTGCGCTTGGACTTGGTGTAGGCCTCGGTCTCCACCAGGTTGCGGCGCAGATACAGCGCCACCACGGCGCAGATGGCGCCGATGAAGAACGGGATGCGCCAGCCCCAGGCCTCCAGCTGCTCCGACGTCAGGAACACCTGCTGCAGCAGGATCAGCACCGCCAGCGCCAGCAGCTGCCCCATGATCAGGGTGACGTACTGGAAGCTGGAGTAGAAGCCGCGGTGCCGGCTGGTCGCCATCTCCGACAGGTAGGTGGCGCTGGCGCCGTATTCGCCGCCGACGCTCAGGCCCTGCAGCAGCCGGGCCAGCACCAGCAGCACCGGCGCCAGGACGCCGATCGTCTCGTAGGTCGGGGTCAGGGCGATGATCAGCGACCCGGCGCACATCACCATGACCGACAGGGTCAGCGCCGCCTTGCGGCCGTGCTTGTCGGCATAGATGCCCATCAGCCAGCCGCCGATCGGCCGCATCAGGAAGCCGATGGCGAAGATGGCCGCCGTGTTCAGCAGCTGGGCGGTGGTGTCGCCGGCCGGAAAGAAGGCCTTGGCGAAGTACAGCGAGAAGGCGGCGTAGATGTACCAGTCGTACCACTCGACCAGGTTGCCGACCGAGCCGCCGAAGATCGACACGATCCTCTGGCGCGTGCCGATCGGCTGGGCGGCGGCGGGCGCGGGACGGAATCGGCGCTGGCCGAGACCGGAAACGGCGTCTTCCATGAGCATCTCCCCGAACGGGCTTTCTTGACCGGCCGCGACTGCGGCCGAAGGGGAGATGAGCAAGCGGGATGCCAGGGCCGGAACGCTGCCGGAAATGGCGGAGTCCGGCCGTTTCGCGGAACCGATGCCGGCCCGGATCGGCGGAAATCCGCCGAACCGGCGCCCCGTCATCGGCAGGATTCCGCCGGCGGCAGACGCCGGTCGGTCGCGGCGACTACCTTCAGCGGTAAGGGCGGCATCAAAGTTGCATGGCTCCGGTCGACGGACGGGGATCGGATCATCGCCCCTCGCCCGCCCGCAACAGGCTGGGAGCGGCAGGCATGCCCACGGCGCACCGAGGGTTCACGGCGAGGATCGGCGACGGCGATCTCCGTCTGCTCCGGATCTTCTGCACGGTCGCCGAACGCGGCGGCTTCTCGATCGCCGAATCCGAGCTGCAGATGGGCCTGCCGGCGATCAGCCGGGCGATCAGGGATCTAGAGGTCAGGCTCGGCCTGCGCCTGTGCCGCCGCGGCCGGTCCGGCTTCGCCCTGACCCGGGACGGCCAGCGGGTCCAGGCGGCGAGCCTGCAGTTGCTGGCCGATCTGGACCGGTTCGAGGCCGGCATCCGCGCGCTGCATGCGGGGCTGGCCGGCACGTTGACGATCGGCATCGTCGACACCCTCGTCACCGATGAGCGCTTCCAGGTCCCGTCCCTGCTGAAGGCGTTCAAGACCGAACACCCGGAGGTCCGGATCAACCTGACGGTCAGGACGTCGAACCTGATCGAGCAGGCGGTCCTCGACGAGAGCCTCGACGCCGGGCTCGTCGTCGGCCGTCGCCGCCTGCGGCAGCTGGCCCATCGCAGGCTCTATCGCGAGACCAGCCATCTCTACTGCGGCGCCGGACATCCGCTGGTCTGCCGCCACGGCGACGCCGTCCGGATCGAGCATCTCGCGGAATGCGACTTCGTCGGCTACACGGCGGTCAGCGAGACCGGCCGGCTGCGGACCGGTCCCGCCTTCCGCCGGACGGCCCTGGTCGACCACATGGAGGCGGCCGCCATCCTGATCGGCACCGACTGCTTCATCGGCTATCTGCCCGACCATTTCGCCGAGGCGATGGCGCCGCGGAAGCGGTTCGTCCGGCTCCTGGAGGCCGAGTTCGCCTTCCATTCGGATGTCGAGCTGATCACCCGCCGCGGCCCCGCCTCGCCGGTCCTCGCCGCCTTCCTGGCGCGGCTCGACGCCTGGATCCCGGATCCGTAGGGCCGGTTGCTTGCCCGCGACGGAAAGCGATGTTGCCGCCTGCGTCATTTGTCCGGCGGCGCGCCCCGCCGATGCTGGCATTGCACCAACAGGAGGCATCGATGGCGGAGAAGAAGCCCAGAGACATGATCGTCGGCAGACCGGTGCTGCTGGTCGTCGACATCCAGAAGGGCAGCTTCATGCCCCGGCGGCCGGACTCGATGCTGGAGCACATGCCCGATTCCGAGACGCGTTGCCGCCGCGCCCGCACGGTGGTGGACGCGGCGCGCGCCGCCGGCGTGCCGATCGTCTTCATCCAGGAGATCCATCGCAGCGACCGGATCGACTACGGCCGCGAGCTCGACGGCAGCGAGGGCATCCACTGCCTGGACGGGGATCCGTCCACGCCGCTCGCGGTCGAGGAGATGGGCATCCTGCCGACCGATTACACGGTGCCGAAGCGCCGCTACTCGGCCTTCTACGGCACCGATCTCGAGATCCTGCTGAAGGCGCTGAAGGCCGAGACGCTGATCCTGGTCGGCGGCTTCACCGATGTCTGCGTCCACTACACCTTCGTCGACGGCCACCAGGGCGACTATTTCTGCCGCGTGGTCGAGGACTGCGTCGCCGGCTCCAGCATCGCGGCGCATGACGCGGCCCTGCGGGCGATGGAGTATCTCCAGTCCGGCGCCCGCCGCTCCTCGGCCGAGATCATCGCCGCCTTCGCCCTGCGGCAGGCGGCCTGACCTGGGGGATCAGAGCGGCGTCCAGCGCAGGCCGGTGCCGCTCTCGACCGCGCCCTCTCCGTCCGGCTGCGGCCCGAAAGAGCTGCCGGTGCGATCCGGCTCGGTGGACAGGACGATCCGCCACTCCCCCGCCGCAGCGACCCGACCGTAATCGATCACACAGCCCGGCCCGTCAGATACTGAATCCGGCGCTTCGATGCGGATGAAATGGCTGCCGACGCGGACCAGCAGCCGCGGCGGGCCGCCATCGCCCTCGAACGCCATGGTGCCGTCGGCGCCGTCGTCCAGCCGCTCCCAATCCTCCCTGTAGGCGGCATGCACCCCCTCCTCGATCAGCAGCCCCGCCTCCAGGCGAAGGCGGCCGGCATCGGGTGTGGGCCCGGGCGGGCGATAGCTGATCCACCGATGCCAGGTGCAGAGATCGCCGTCCAGCGTGGTGTGGCCGGCGAAGCCGTCCTGACGCGCCAGGATCGGCAGCGCCTCCGCCGGCAGCGCAGACCGCGGCAGCCGCGGCAGCGCCAGGCTCTCCTGCGGCAGCCGGATGTCGGCGAAGGCCGAGCGCGTCTGCAGCCAGAACACGGCCGTGCTCCGGTCCTCGCGCCCGTCGGGAAAGGCGATCAGGCGGCGGCGCCAGACGCCGACGAGCCAGTCGGGAACCATCGCCTCAGTCCTTTGGGCTGGCTGCGCCGAGCAGCTTCGGCAGGTCGCCGAACCGCGCGATCAGGCAGAAGGTGCCGGCGCCGAGCAGCATGAACAGCACCGCGCCGACGCACATGGTCGGCTCGAAGCCCAGCCGCATGCTGTTGAACACCTTGATCGGCAGCGTCTCCACCGCGAAGCCGGCGACCATGAAGGCGATGATGTACTCGTTGATGCTGAGCACGAAGACGAACAGCATGCCGCCCAGGACGTAAGGCATGACGATCGGCGCGATCACCGTGCGGAACACATAGTTGTCGGTGGCGCCCATCGTCTCCGCCGCCTCGATCAGGCTGCGGTCGATGCTCTGGAAGCCGAGCGAGACGGTGGCGAGCGGCAGCGCCAGCAGGACGACGGCGTGGCTCAGCACCGTGTTCTCGACCCGCCCGACATGGCCGATGACGCCCCAGAAGATCATGAACACCACGGCGAGCACCACCGGCGGCAGCATGAAGGCCAGCGTGCCGAGGCCGGACAGCAGCTTCGAGAAGCGCGAGTTGAAGCGCCAGATCGCATAGGCGACCGGCACGGCGATGCTGGTCGCGACCAGCGCCGCGGCGGCCGCGATCAGCAGCGACCATTGCAGCGAGGACAGCCAAGCCGGGCTGGTGAAGAAGGCCTCGTACCAGTTCCAGCCGAAGCGTTCGGGCGGGAAGGACATGCGCCGGGTGGCGTTCAGCGACACCCCGGCCACCACCACCAGCGGCGCCGCCATGAACACCGCGATCAGGGCCAGGAAGGTCTGGCGCGGCAGGCGAGCGAGGCGTTCGATCATGGCGTGTCTCCCTTCCTGCGGCCGAGCAGCGCGGTCGCGCCGGTGAGCAGCAGGGTGAGGCCGAGGAAGATCACCGCCTGGGCCGCGCCCAGCGGCACGTTGCCGGCGCCGAGCACGGTGTTGCTGATCAGGACGCCCACCGTCCACTGCTCGGGCTTGCCCAGCACCAGCGGCGTCACATAGGAGCCGACGGTGAAGATGAAGACCACGACCAGCGAGGACACCAGCGGCCGGCGCATCAGCGGCAGGACGATGGTGAAGAAGCCGCGCAGCGGCGACGCCCCCATGGTCCGCGCCGCCTCCAGCAGGTCGCGGTCGATCCGCGACAGCGACGGGTACAGCAGCAGCACCGAGAAGGGCAGCGTCAGGTAGACCAGGCAGGCCAGCATGGCGCCGGCGCTGGGGTAGAGCGACTGCGCCTCGGACAGCAGGCCGAGGCCGGCCAGCAGGTCGGACAAGCCGATGCGCCGGGCCAGCATGACCTGCCAGGCGAAGGAGACCAGCACCTCCGACAGCGACAGGGTGGTGAGCAGCCCGACCAGCCACACCATCTGCGAGCGCCGCCGCATCCGCGTGATCAGGTAGGTCAGCGGCAGGCCGATCGCGGCGACGGCGACCGAGACCACCGTCGCCAGCACGGCGGAATAGCCCAGCATGCGCAGGAAGGTGGCGTCGAACACCTGGCCGTACTGCGTCCATTCGAAGCCCGGCGACCACAGCCCGCCGGGCTCGCGATGGGCGGTGCTGACCTGCAGCAGCAGGAACAGCGGGAAGGCGCCGAGGCCGAGGATCACAAGGGTCGGCCAGGCGAGGAGCGCGACCAGCCGGCCGGACGGCAGGCGGGGCCGCGCCAGGAGGATCGTCATCCTCTCGGCCAGGTCGGTCATTCCGTCAGGATCCTGCAGGCTTCGGATGGCAGGGTGATCCGGACCTGGTCGCCGGGACCGGCGCCGACCCAGTCCCGCGGCGCGGTGACCGCCACGACCGGCCGGCCGGCGCAGTCCAGCCTGGCCTCGATGTTCGCGCCGACGTCGCGCACGAAGGTGACGCGCGCCGGCAGGCTGTTGCCGTCGGGGCCGTCATCGTTGCCGAGCCCGATGCGGATGTCCTCGGGCCGGATCGACAGCGTCACCCGCGCCCCGGCCACCGGCGCCTCCCCCGGCGGCGTCACCCGGATCGGCCGGTTGGCGAAGCTGACCAGATCCGGCGCCATCATCTCGGCGTCCAGCAGGTTGCCGAGGCCGATGAAGTCGGCGACGAAGCGGTTCGCCGGGTTGCGGTAGATCTCCAGCGGCGCGCCGACCTGCTGCACCCGGCCCTTGGCCATCACCACGATCCGGTCGGCCATGGTCATCGCCTCGCGCTGGTCGTGGGTGACCAGGATGGTGGTGATCTTGAGCCGCTGCTGCAGCAGCCGCAGCTCGACCTGCATCTCCTCGCGCAGCTTGGCGTCGAGCGCCGACAGCGGCTCGTCCAGCAGGAACACGCTCGGCTCCTGCGCCAGGGCGCGGGCGATCGCGACCCGCTGCCTCTGGCCGCCGGACAGCTGGGCGATGTTCCGCTTGCCGATGTCCGGTAGCTGGATCAGCTCCAGCAGCTCGGCGACGCGGCTGGTGCGCTGCCGCCGGTCGAAGCCGCGCAGGCGCATGCTGTAGGCGATGTTCTCCTCGACCGACAGATGAGGGAACAGCGCCAGGGACTGGAAGATCATCCCGAACTGCCGCCTGTGCGCCGGCTGGTCGGTGATGTCCTTGCCGTTCAGGAGCACGGTGCCGGCATTGGGCCGCTCGAGGCCGGCGACGATGCGCATCAGGGTGGTCTTGCCGCAGCCGGACGGGCCGAGGAAGCAGGTGAACTGGCCCTGGGGAAGCGCGAGGGAGACGCGGTCGACGGCGCGCATGCCGCCGAAGGTCTTGCTGACCTCGCGAAGCTCTAAGCCGAGCATGGCGGGTCCTCCGGGGTCAGCTGGCAGTCAGCATCCGGGTGAACTCCGCCGTCATGAAATCGAGATTCGTCAGCCGGCTCTCGATCGCCGGTACGATCGGCGGCACCTCACTCGATACTGCCGCGAACTCCGCATCGGTCAGGTCGGTCTTGTCGCGGGTGATGATCGGCGCGCAGCCGACGTTGCGGGCCATCAGCCCCTGCGCCTCGGGCGAGCACATGAAGTTGATGAACTCGCAGGCCTCCTCGGCCTTGGTCGAGGCCGAGGGCTGGCACCAGGAGCCGAAATCGATCACCCCGCCCTCCTGCGGGAAGATCGACTTCACCGGGGTCCCGTTCTTCGCCATCACGCCGGCCACGTCGTGGAAATAGGTGCCGCCGATCACCTCGCCGTTCTCGAAGGCGGTCTGCATGGTGCCTTCCGATTCCCACCACAGCTTCACCTGGGGCTTCAGCTCGGCCATCTTGGCGATGACCTGCAGGATGCCGTCCTTGGTCGACAGGATCTCGGTGCCGCCGAACCAGGTCCTGGCGGTGACCTCGAACAGGTAGCTTTGGCCGCCGGAGCTGACCCCCCAGGCGTTCGGATGCAATGCATCCCAGAACACTTTCCAGCTGTCGGGCGCGACGGGCAGCTCCTCCGGATTGATGATCAAGGTCATGTACCAGGCCATCGCGCCGATGCCGTAGACGCCGCCGTCGCCCTTGCCGACGTAGAAATCGGGCAGGTTCGACAGGTTCGGGATGCGCGCGGTGTCGTAGGCCTTCCACATCTTGTTGCGGTCGCCGCGCACCCGCTCGCTCTGCGCCGTGGTGCACAGGTCCATCGGCGGCAGGCCGGCGCGGTTGGCCTCGGCCAGCTGGATCAGGAACTGCACGCCGGAAGGCTGGCTGACCGAATTGACCGCGATGCCGGTGGCCTTGGTGAAGGCCGGGTAGACGAATTTGTTGAAGCTCTCCTCGAAATAGCCGCCATAGGTCGAGACCTTGAGCGAGCGCTCCGCCGCCCAGGACGGCCGCAGGGAGGGCATGCCGATGCCGACGGCCGCCAGCAGCATCCCGCCGTCGCGCAGCAGGCGCCGGCGGCTCGGGCGATAGACGGCCCGCCCCTCCCCGGTCCGGGTTTCGATCAGCGACGTGCCGGCGGGTCCACGATCGTGCTTCTCACTCATCGACCTCTCCGTTGCCTTGTGCGGTCGCCGGGGCAGCGCCGCTCCCTGTTTCCCATCCGCCAAGCAAATCCCGGGCCAGTGTCCGAACTGCCGGTTCCATCGGCATCGGAAGGCAGGGCATCGGCCGGGAATCCGCGAGCTCCATCAAGATTGCATGCAATTTTGCCAACAAGAGATCTGCCCAAACTCGCATCAACCCTGGGAAAAAGCTGATCACAAAATGGACTTCACTTTCTGCGTTGTATGCCGAAGCAGCGGAATTCAATGGATTGCATACTGGCATGGGCCTTGCTTCGATGATCGCGGGTCCCGGCCATCCCCAGGAACGATGGCATCGTGAGCGCCTTCGCCGGAGCGGAGGCGCGGCCGCGGACAGCGCGGTCGGCGAGAGAGGATATCCACGGTGGACAAGGAGATCGAAACCCCGTCCGGCGGCGCCATGGGCGCGCGCCTCCTGCCCTTCAAAGCCATTCCCGTCATCGACATCGGCCCACTGGCCGGCGCGGATGAAGACGCCAAGCGCCGATCCATCGACGAGATCGGCCATGCCTGCGAGACGGTCGGCTTCTTCTACATCAGCAATCACGGCGTGCCCGAGGCGCTGATCGAACGGACCTACGCGCTGTCCCGCGCCTTCCATCACGGGCCGATGGAGCGGAAGCAGCGCGTCCATGTCAGCCATTCGCCGGGGACGCGCGGCTGGATTCCGGTCTCGGCCGAGGACGACGACGGCGACCCCGAGCTGTATCCCCTGGTCGAGCGACCGCCCGAGCGCGACTACAACCTGAAGCCGCGGCTGCACGCCGCCTTCGACCTGTCGATCGAGATCGCCGAGGACGACCCCGATTTCCGCGCCGGCAACGTCATGCTGGTGCCGAACCAGTGGCCCGACTGGATCCCGGAGTTCCGGGCAGGGATCCTCGACTACTATGCGAAGGTCACCGAGGTCGGCGAACGGCTGTTCCGGGCCTTCGAGACGCGGCTCGACCTGCCCGACGGCTTCTTCGCCGAGCGGACGCGCAAGGCGCCGTCGCAGCTGCGGCTGCTGCACTACCCGCCGAACGACCTGCCGATGAACAACACCAATCTCGGCATCGGCGCCCATTCGGATTTCGAGTGCTTCACCATCCTGAACCAGCAGGCGCCGGGGCTGCAGGTGATGAACGCCGCCGATGAATGGGTCGAGGCGCCGCCGATCCCCGGCACCTTCATCGTCAATGTCGGCGACATGCTGGAGGGCTGGACCAACGGCCTGTTCAAGGCGACGCAGCACCGGGTGGTCAACACCGGGAAGGAGCGCTTCTCGCTGCCGCTGTTCTTCGCCGTCGACTACCACACGGTGGTCGAGCCCTTACCCCAGTTCGTCTCGGCGGAGAACCCGGCGCGCTACAACCGCATCGTCGCCGGCGACCATCTGGCCGGCTTCAGCGTCGATGCCTGCAAGCATCTGCGCCGCAAGATCAAGACCGGGCAGATGACGATCAGCTTCCCGATCCACAAGGAGAACCCGTTCAAGCGCAAGGCGGTGAACGAGTTCGAGGACGAGGCCACGGCCTGAGCGGAAGGGAGAGCATCCATGAGCATCCGCGACATGCTGCACGAGGAGGAGATCCCGGGCGGCAAGCATTGGTCCTTCACCGCCGGGCGGGGAACGCTGCTGCGGCTGGTGGACATCGAGGGCGGCGCCAATGTCGGCATGCTGTTCTACAACCCGGCCAACCTGCTGGAACGCTACAACGCGCCAGACACGCTGAAGGGCCAGCACACCTTCCGGCTGACCGCGGGGCACTGCCTGTATTCCGACATGGGGCGGATCTTCTGCTCGATCGTCGAGGACTCGGCCGGCTGGCACGACACCGTCTGCGGCAACAGCACCCGGGCGATGGTGGCGGCGCGCTGGGGCGTGAAGACCTATCAGGAGCACCGCAACGACTGGACCCAGAACGGCCGCGACAGCTTCCTGGTCGAGGGTGCGAAATACGGCCTCGGGCGCCGCGACCTGGCCGCCAACGTCAACTGGTTCAGCCGGGTGCGGACCGAGGCGGATGGCGGCTTGGTCTTCGATGCCGGCGCGGCCGAGCCTGGCGCCCATGTCACGCTGCGCTTCGAGATGGACACGCTGGTGCTGCTGCACACTTGCCCGCACCCGCTGAACCCGGCGCCGGACTATCCGCGCAAGCCGGTGCTGCTGCGCTTCGGCAAGGCCGACCCGGTGGCGGCGGACGATGCCTGCCTGACCTCCCGCCCCGAGAACGGGCGCGGCTTCGCCAACAATCACTTCCACCATCTCTGCGGCTGAGGCGACGGATGATCAAGGAAAGCCCCCTCAGCCCCGATCGCGCCGCCCATCGCGAGACCGTGCCCGCCGGCGCCTACTGGATGCATCCGGTGCGCCGCGGCCAGGTCTTCCGCATCGTCGACCTGGAGGGCAACCAGGCGGCCGACACGCTGTTCTACAGCGCCGACGACCCGGCGGAGCGCTACAGCGCCGTCGACACCATCCGCGAGCAGCGCAACGTCTATCTCGGCGTCGGCACCAAGCTGATCTCCACCGACGGCAACCCGATGCTGGAGATCGTCGCCGACACGGTCGGGCGGCACGACACGCTCGGCGGCGCCTGCTCGCCGGAATCGAACACGGTGCGCTACGCCCATGACAAGAAGTGCATGCACGCCTGCCGCGACAGCTACCTGCTGGCGGTGACCGAGAACGACCAGTTCGGCCTGACCAAGCGCGACATCACCCACAACATCAATTTCTTCATGAACGTCCCGGTGACGCCGGAGGGCGGGCTGACCTTCGCCGACGGCGTCAGCGGGCCGGGGAAATACGTCGAGATGCGGGCCGAGATGGACGTGATCGTCCTGATCTCCAACTGCCCGCAGCTCAACAATCCGTGCAACGCCTACAACCCGACCCCGATCGAAGTGCTGATCTGGGACGCCGCCTGATGCGGAGCCCGCCCTTCGGCAAGGTGCTGGTCGCCAATCGCGGCGAGATCGCCTGCCGCATCATCCGTACGCTCGATCGGATGGGCATCGCCTCGGTCGCCGTGTATTCCGAGGCCGACGCCCCGTCGCTGCATGTCGCTGCGGCGGGCGAGGCGGTGTGCATCGGCCCCGCCGCCCCGGCGGCGAGCTATCTCGACATCGGCCGGATCCTGGACGCTGCCCGCGCCACCGGCGCCGAGGCGATCCATCCCGGCTACGGCTTCCTATCGGAGAATCCGGAGTTCGCCGAGGCCTGCGAGGCGGCGGGGATCGCCTTCATCGGCCCGACGGCGGAGCAGATGCGGGCCTTCGGGCTGAAGCACCGGGCGCGGGCGCTGGCCGAGGCGGCCGGCGTGACGCTGTCGCCGGGCAGCGGCCTGCTGCGCGACGCCGAGCATGCCGCCGAGGAGGCGGCACGCATCGGCTATCCGATGATGATCAAGAGCACGGCGGGCGGCGGCGGCATCGGCATGCAGCTCTGCCGCGATCCGTCCGCTCTTCCCGAGATGGTCGAGGCGGTCGGCCGGCTGTCGCGCCGCAACTTCAAGGAAGCCGGGATCTATCTCGAGAAGTTCGTCGAGAGCGCCCGCCACATCGAGGTGCAGATCTTCGGCGACGGCCGGGGCCATGTGGTGGCGCTGGGCGAGCGCGACTGCTCGGCCCAGCGGCGCAACCAGAAGATCGTCGAGGAGACGCCGGCCCCCGGCATCTCCGACGCCCTGCGCCGGCAGCTGTTCGAGGCGGCCGAGCGGCTGGGCCGGTCGGTCGAATACCGGTCGGCCGGCACGGTCGAGTTCGTCTACGACACCGTGGCGGAGGAGGCCTATTTCCTCGAGGTCAACACCCGGCTGCAGGTCGAGCACGGCGTCACCGAGGAGGTGACCGGCATCGACCTGGTCGAATGGATGGTGCGCCAGGCCGCGGGCGAGGCGCTGCCCCTCGCCGATCACGCCGCGCGCGGCGCCGCGATCCAGGTGCGGCTCTATGCCGAGGATCCGGGCCGGGCCTTCCGCCCCTCCTCCGGCCTGCTGACCGAGGTGGCGTTCCCGGAGGGCGTCCGGGTCGAGACCTGGGTCGAGCGCGGCAGCGAGGTGACGCCCTTCTACGATCCGCTGATCGCCAAGCTGATCGTGCGCGGCGCCGACCGGGTCGAGGCGCTGGACAAGCTGCGCGACGCCCTGTCGCGCTGCCGGCTGGCGGGGATCGAGACCAATCTCGGCTATCTGCGCCAGCTGGCGGCGGACCCGGCCTTCGCCGCCGGCGGCATGACCACCCGCGCCCTCGAAGGCTTCGCCTATGCCGCCCGGACGGTGGAGGTGCTGGCGCCGGGCACGCTGACCACGGTGCAGGACCATCCCGGCCGGGTCGGCTATTGGGAGATCGGCGTGCCGCCCTCGGGCCCGATGGACCCGCTGGCCTTCCGCCTGGGCAACAAGGTGCTGGGCAATCCGGACGAGGCGGCGGGGCTGGAGATCACCGTCTCCGGCCCGACCCTCAAGTTCAACGCCGCGGCGGTGATCTGCCTGGCCGGTGCCGCCATGCCGGCCGAGCTGGACGGCGCGCCGGTGCCGTTCTGGACCCCGGTCGAGGTCGCGGCCGGATCGGTGCTGCGGATCGGCGCCGCCGCCGGTGCCGGGTGCCGGGCCTATCTGCTGCTGCGCGGCGGGTTCGACGTGCCGGAGTATCTCGGCAGCCGCTCCACCTTCACCCTCGGCAAATTCGGCGGCCATGGCGGTCGCGCCCTGCTGGCCGGCGACGTCCTGCATCTCGGCACCGCCGAGGCCGGGCCGGCGCGGCCGCTGCCGGCGGAGCTGGTGCCGGCCCATGCGCAGCGCTGGGAGATCGGGGTGCTGTACGGCCCGCACGGCGCGCCGGACTTCTTCACCGAGGCCGACATCGCCGGCTTCTTCAGTGCGGATTGGCAGGTGCACTACAACTCCAGCCGCACCGGCGTCCGGCTGATCGGCCCGAAGCCGGAATGGGCCCGGCCGGACGGCGGCGAGGCCGGGCTGCACCCGTCCAACATCCACGACAACGCGTACGCGATCGGCACGGTCGACTTCACCGGCGACATGCCGGTGATCCTCGGCCCCGACGGGCCGAGCCTGGGCGGCTTCGTCTGCCCGGCGACGATCGTCGCCGCCGAGCTGTGGAAGATCGGCCAGCTGCGCCCCGGCGACACGGTCCGCTTCCGGCGCCTGGCCCCGGCCGAGGCCGCGGCGCTGGAGGCGGCGCAGGAGACGATGATCGCCGATCTGGCGCCGTCCCCTGCCCTCGCTGCCTCCGGCTTCGAGGACGAGGCCGGCCCGGACGACGCGGTGCTGCTGCGCCTGCCGGCGGCGCCCGGGCATGAGGCTGTCGTCTATCGCCGGGCCGGCGACAAGTATCTGCTGGTCGAATACGGGCCGGCGGTGCTGGACCTCGCCCTGCGCTTCCGGGTCCACGCGCTGCAGGGGCGGCTGCGGGCGCTGGCGCCGCCGGGCATCCTCGACCTGACGCCCGGCATCCGCTCGCTGCAGATCCACTACGACAGTCGCATCCTGCCGCTGCGCCGGCTGCTCGACCTGCTGCGCGAGGCGGAGGCGACGCTGCCGGATATCGAGGAGCTGGAGGTGCCGACCCGCATCGTCCATCTGCCGCTGTCCTGGGACGACGAGGCCACGCGCCTCGCCATCGCCAGATACATGCAGTCGGTGCGGCCGGACGCACCCTGGTGCCCGAGCAACATCGAGTTCATCCGCCGGATCAACGGGCTGGACGACATCGAGGCGGTCCGGGAGATCGTCTTCGGCGCCAGCTACCTGGTGCTCGGGCTGGGCGACGTCTATCTCGGCGCGCCGGTGGCGACCCCGGTCGATCCGCGCCACCGCCTGGTCACCACCAAATACAACCCGGCCCGCACCTGGACGCCGGAGAACGCGGTCGGCATCGGCGGCGCCTATCTCTGCGTCTATGGCATGGAGGGGCCGGGCGGCTACCAGTTCGTCGGCCGCACCTGCCAGATGTGGAACCCGTACCGGACGACGCGGGAGTTCGAACAGCCCTGGCTGCTGCGCCATTTCGACCAGCTGCGCTTCCATCCGGTCAGCCATGAGGAGCTGATGCGGTTCCGCGCCGACTTTCTGCTCGGCCGGGCGCAGCTGCGGATCACCGAGGAGGTGTTTCGCCTGCGCGATCACCGGCGCTTCCTGGAGGTCCACGACGCGGAGATCGCTGCCTTCGCGCAGCGCCGGCAGGCCGCCTTCGAGGCGGAGCGGGCGCGCTGGGCGGAAGCGGGGCACGCCGTCGACCCGGCGGAGCCGCCCGATGCCATCGATACGGTGGAGGCTGCGCTGCCGCCCGGCGGCAAGGCCGTCCCCAGCCCGGTGCCGGGCAGCGTCTGGAAGCTGGCGGCGGAGGCCGGGCGTACGGTCAACGCCGGCGATCCGCTGCTGATCGTCGAATCGATGAAGATGGAAATCACCATTCGCGCGCCGACCGACGGCGTGCTCGCCGAGCTGCGCTGCGCGGAAGGCCAGGCCGTGGCGCTGGGCCAGACCCTCGCCGTCATCGTGCCGGCCGCCGCGGCCTGAGAGGACACACCCATGACCTATCCCAGCCTCGAGATCGCCGTCCTCGCCAAGGCCTATGCCGAGGGCGACCTGACCCCCGAGGCGGTGCTCGACGCCGTCTATGGCCGCATCGACGAGATCGGCGAGCGGCCGGTCTGGATCACGCTGGTACCGCGCGCGGAGGCCGAGCGGCAGCTCGCCGCGGCGCAGGCCCGGGCCGCGGCCGGCGAGGCGCTGCCGCTGTTCGGCATCCCCTTCGCGGTCAAGGACAATATCGACGTCGCCGGGCTGCCGACCACCGCCGGCTGCCCCGACTTCGCCTTCGTGCCGGAGCGGTCCGCCACCGTGGTGGAGCGGCTGGTCGCGGCCGGCGCCATCCTGGTCGGCAAGACCAATCTCGACCAGTTCGCCACCGGCCTGGTCGGCACCCGGTCGCCCTACGGCATCTGCAGCTCGGTCTTCGATGCCCGCTACGTCTCCGGCGGCTCCAGCGCCGGGTCCGGCGTGGCGGTGGCGGCCGGGCTGGTCTCCTTCGCGCTCGGCACCGACACGGCGGGATCGGGCCGGGTGCCGGCGGCCTTCAACAACATCGTCGGGCTGAAGCCGACCAAGGGGGCGATCAGCACCCGCGGCGTGCTGCCGGCCTGCCGGACCCAGGACTGCGTGTCGATCTTCGCCGGCACCAGCGGCGATGCGCTCGCGGTGCTGCGGGTGGCGGCCGGCTTCGACGCCGAGGATCCCTTCTCCCGCCGCACGCCCGCCGCGGCCGTAGCGGCTGGGGCCTGGCCGCGGGGGTTCCGCTTCGGCGTGCCGGGCGATGGCCTGGAGTTCTTCGGCGACACCGCCGCGGCGGCGCTGTTCGAGGCGGCGGCGGCCCGGCTGGAGGCGCTGGGCGGCACCCGGGTCGCGATCGACTTCGCGCCGTTCCGCGACGCCGCCCGGCTGCTCTATTCCGGCCCCTGGGTGGCCGAGCGGCTGGCCGCGATCCGTGATTTCGCGACATCCCGGCCCGAGGCGATCCATCCGGTGGTGCGCGGCATCATCCTCGGCGCGGAAGGCCTCGGCGCCGTCGATGCCTTCGAGGGCTTCTACGAGCTGGCCCGGCTGGCCCGCCTGGCCGAGGCGGAATGGTCGAAGATGGACGTCCTGCTGCTGCCCACCACCGGCACGATCTACACGATTGAGGATCTTCTGGCCGACCCGGTGCGGCTGAACAGCAACCTCGGCCTCTATACCAATTTCGTGAACCTGATGGACCTGTCGGCCATCGCCGTGCCGGCCGGCTTCCGCGACAACGGGCTGCCCTTCGGCGTGTCCCTGATCGGCCCCGCCTTCGCCGACGGCGCGCTGGCCACGCTGGCGGACCGGCTCCATCGCGACCAGGGCCTGGCCATCGGCGCGACCGGCCACCTCCCTGCCGGCGCGCCGCTGGCGACGGTTGGTGCCAACGCGCCGCAGGACACGGTGCAGATCGCCGTGGTCGGCGGGCATCTGGCGGGCCAGCCGCTGAACCACCAGTTGACCCGGCGCGGCGCGCGGCTGTGCCGCTCGACCCGGACCGCCGCCGGCTACCGCCTGTACAACCTGGCCGGCATGATGCCGCAGCGGCCGGGCCTGGTCCGCGACGAGGAGGGCCTCGGCGGCATCGAGGTGGAGGTGTGGGAGCTGTCGACGGCCGGCTTCGGCAGCTTCGTCGCCGAGATCCCGCCGCCGCTGACGATCGGCACCGTCGAGCTGGCGGACGGCACGGCGGTGAAGGGCTTCCTGTGCGAGACCTTCGCGGTCGCCGCGGCCGAGGAGATCACCAGCCTGGGCGGCTGGCGCGGATGGCTCGCTCTTTCCGCGGAGGCCGCGCCGGTACCCGCCACCTGAGGACCGGCGGGGATCGTCCATCGCACTTGCCGCTTGCCAGCCGGCCGCGCAGGCTGGACAAGCAGCCTCCAACCCGTACCCCGAACATGTCGTCGATGGACCGCCCCCGCACCCGCACCGACCAGATCGCCGGCGACCTCGCCCGCGCGATCCTCAGCGGCGAGCTGCCCACCGGCACTCGCCTCGACGAGCATTCGCTGGCGCAGCAGTTCGGCGTCTCGCGCACCCCGGTGCGGGAGGCGCTGAAGCAGCTCGGCGGCCTCAGCCTGGTCGATGTGCGGCCGCATCGGGGCGCCGTGGTGGCGGGGGTGCACGCGACCCATATGGGCGAGTTCTTCGAGGCGTTGGGCGAGGCCGAGGCGATCTGCGCCCGGCTGGCCGCGATCAAGATGTCGGGCATCGAGCGCGACCGGCTCGAGGAGGTCTATCGGCGCTGCGATGACGCCCTGGCCCGTGAGGACCGGGAGGTGATCCCGGTCGTGAACCGCGAGTTCCACGAGGCGATCTATGCCGGGGCGCACAACGCCTTCCTCGCCGACACCGTGCTGATCCTGCGCCGGAAGCTGGCGCCCTTCACCAGCGCGCAGTTCCGCCTGGCCGAGCGGCCGCCGGCGTCGAAGCGGGAGCACGCGGCGGTGATGGCCGCGATCCGCGACCGCAACGGCCCAGCGGCCGAGGAGGCGATGCGCCGGCACATCCTTTCGGTCGGCCGGGCCTGGGCGCAATGGGCGTCCGAAGCCGGGCTTCAGGCCGCGGCGGACTGAACCGGCGGCGACCACCAGGACATCCGTGACGCGGTGCGGGCACTCTGTGCGGAGGCCACTCTACGACACTGGTGGACGAGAGCCGTCGGAGCGCCGCGTTATCCGACGACCGCCTCGGCCTCGATCTCGACCTCGTAGTCGCCGACCAGGGCGCCGGCCTGGACCAGGGTGTTGGCCGGCTTGACCGCGCCGAACACCCGGCCATGGGCGCGCGACACCGGCTCCCACATGGAGGCGTCACGCAGATAGATGCGGGTGCGGACGACGTCCGCCATCGATCCGCCCAGCGCCGCGATCGAGGCGGCGATCTTGTCGAGGATGTAGGTCGTCTGCGCCCCGGGATCGCCCGGCGCGACGCAGCGGTCACCGCCATGGGTGGCGGTGGTGCCGGAGACGCGGATGGTGTCCTTCACCCGGACGGCGCGGCTGTATCCCGCGATCGGCTCCCACACGCTGCCGGACGAGACCCGCAGCCGGTCCGGCCGGCCGGACACCGGCTCGGCCGTGAAGATCGACGGGATGGCGTCGAGATGATGGCTGAGGTCGCCGGAGGCGGTGAGATAAGGCGGCCGGCGGTATTCGTCGCCGCAATCGCCGGGGATCGGCGTCGCCGCGGCGAAGGCGGCTTCGAGCCGCCCCCTGTCCTCGGCGTCGAGGGCGAAATCGAAGATCTTGAGGTTGTCGGCGCGATGCTCGCTCTCGCCCAGCCGCGCGCCGATGATGGCGGCGGCGACCGCCTCATGCTCCAGCACCCAGCGCGTGGCGACGTTGGAGAGGGAGACGCCGTGCTTCCCCGCGACGTCGGCGGCGGCCTGCAGGATGTCCTGGAACACGCCCCAGCCGCCTGCCGCGTCGATGAAGCGCTTGTATTTCGAGCGGCTCCAGTCCGGCATCGCGGCGGGCTCCGGCCGGCCGAGCCATCTGTCCGAGAGGAAGCCGCCGCAGAGCGTGCCATAGGCCAGAAGCTTCACGCCTTTGGCCCGGCACAGTTCGGACAGGGCGCCGGCCGCGCGGCGGTCGACAAGGGAGAACGACACCTGGTTGGTCAGGACCGGCACGCCGTCGGCCAGCGCCACGGCCAGATGCGCGGCGTCGAAATTGGTGACGCCGATCGCGCCGATCAGCCCCTCCCCTTGCAGCCGCGCCATCTCGTGCAGCGCGTCGAGCCAGGCCGGATGCTCGAAGCTCCACCAGTGGAGCTGCAGCAGATCGACCCGGTCGACGCCCAGCCGGTCGAGCCGGTCCTGGACTCCGCGGCGGACCACCTCGGCGGTCATCGGCCCCGGCTCCGGGCACCATTTGGTGAAGGCCAGCGGCCGTCCGGCGCCCTTGCCGTGGCGCGCCAGCAGCCGCCCGGCGATCAGCTCGGCGCTGCCGTAGTGGTCGGCCATGTCGAAGGTGTCGAAGCCGGCCCGGGCGTAGGCGTCGAGGGCATCGGCGCCGCGCTCGGGATCGAGCGCCGCGCCGCCCTTCTCCAGATCCGCCACCTGCCACAGGCCGCAGACCAGCCGGCTGATCGAGAGGCCGGGGCCGAGATCGATGTGCTCAGGAGTTTTCGGCACGGGACGTCTCCTTGATGGTCCGGCGCGACAGCCGGCCGAGATGGCGCGACACCACCCGGTCCTCGCCCAGGATGCCGCGCGGGCGCAGCAGCAGGACGGCGCAGAGGGCGACGCCGATCATGACGATCTGCAGGGCGGCGGCGCGCGCCTGCTGATCGGGCGGGAACAGGGCCGAGATGGCGCCGCCCGAGGCGGCCCAGAGGCCCCAGACGAAGACCGCGCCCAGGATGGCGCCGAGATTGCTGCCCGAGCCGCCGACGATCAGCATCGCCCAGACCTGGAAGGTCAGCCGGGGCAGGTAGTTGTCGGGCGCGATGAAGCCGATGAAATGCGCCTGCACGGCGCCGGCCAGCCCCATGATGCCGCCGCCGATGGCGAAGGCCTGCAGCCGGAACGACACGGCGTTCTTGCCCAGGGCCCGCGCCGCCGTCTCGTCCTCCCGGATCGCGCGCAGCACCCGGCCCCAGGGGCTGCGCACCAGGCGCTGCAGCGCCAGGTACAGCAGCAGCACGGCCGCGGCGACCACGGCGAGATTGGCCAGCCCGAACAGCAGCGGGTCGTCGGCCATGCCGGCGAAGGGCCGCGGGATGAAGCCGATGCCGAAGGGGCCGCCGGTCACCTTGACGAGGTTGAGGGCGCAGAGCTGCACGGCCACGGCGACGCCGAAGGTGGCGATGGCCAGGTAGTCGGCCCGCAGCCGGATCGTCAGCGCGCCGATCAGGAAGGAGACCAGCGCCGTGGCCAGCGCCCCGCCCAGCCAGCCGGCGAGCATCGGCAGGCCGAAGCCGCCGAAGCGGTCCGGCATCTCCGGCGTGGTCAGCAGCGCCGAGACATAGGCGCCGATCGCGACGAAGCCGGCGACGCCGACATTGAACAGCCCGGTCTGGCCCCACTGCACGTTCAGGCCCAGGCACATGATGGCATAGGTCAGCGCCATGGTCAGGAAGAAGCAGCCATAGGCCACCAGCTCGACGCTCATCCGGCCCTCCCGAACAGGCCCTGGGGACGGAGCAGCAGCACCAGCACCAGCACGACGAAGGACACGGCGGCGCGCCATTCGCCGCCGACCAGCGGCACGGCCGCCGCCTCCGCCAGGCCGACGACGAGACCCGCCAGCATCGCCCCCGGCACGCTGCCGATGCCGCCGAGGATCGCCGCGGCGAACAGCGGCAGCAGCAGGTCGAGCCCCATCTGCGGCCGGATCTGGACCAGGAGCCCCGCGAAGATGCCGGCGACGGCGGCGAGCCCCGCCCCCAGCAGCCAGACGATGCGGATGACCTTGCGCACATCGATGCCGACGACGCCGGCCAGCTGCGGGTTCTCGCTGACCGCGCGCATCGCCCGGCCGGTCGCCGTCCGGGTCAGCAGCAGGTGCACCGCCAGGACGAGGACGAGGGCGACGCCGAGGGTCAGCAACTGGTCGGGCGTGGCCCGCATGCCGCCGCCCAGCTTCAGGGCGATCTGCAGCGCCTTGCCGTAATAGGCCGGCTTCGAGGTGAAGATGAATTCGAGCAGGCTGCGCAGCGTCAGCGCGGCGCCGAAGCTGGCCATCACCAGGATGATGACGGTGCTGCGCCGGTCGCGCAGGCGGCCGAACAGCAGCGCGTCGACCAGCAGCGCCAGCCCGCCGGTCAGGGCCACGGCGACCAAGGCGCCGATCGGCAGCGCCCAGCCGAAGGAGAACGGCCCGATCGGGACCATGAGCCCGCCGGAGATGCTGCCGAGCGCGCCGGCGGCGGCCAGCGCGGCATAGGCGCCCCAGGACAAGAGCTCGCCATGCGCGAAATTGGCGAAGCGCAGGATCGAATAGGTCAGGGTCACGCCGATCGCGCCGAGCCCGATCATCGCGCCGGTGATCAGCCCGTCCATGATCACCTGCGGGGTCATGGCGCGGCCCCGGGACGGCGGGCGCCGAGATAGAGCTCGGCCACGATCGGGTCGTCGGCCAGCCCGGCGGCCGGCCCCTCGTGGCGCACCCGGCCCTCGACCAGGATGACGGCGCGGTCGGCGATGGCCAGCGCCGCCTTCACGTTCTGCTCCACCAGCACGATGGTGACGCCGGCGCGGTTGATCGCCTGCAGCCGGGCGAAGACCTCGGCCACGATCTTCGGCGACAGGCCGGCCGAGGGCTCGTCCAGGATCAGCACCGACGGCTCGACCACCAGGGCGCGGGCCACCGCCAGCATCTGGCGCTGGCCGCCCGAGAGCTGCCCGGCCCGCAGCGACGGCCTCGCGGCCAGGTCCGGGAACATGGCGTAGAGCGCGGCGATGCACCCGGCGCGCCGGACCTTCGGCAGGATGTCGGCCGCGGCGCGCAGGTTGTCGTGGATCGACAGCGTGGCGAAGATGTTCTCGGTCTGCGGCACGAAGGCCAGGCCGTGGCGGATCTTCTCATGCGCCGGCACGGCGGTGATGTCGGCGCCCCCCAGCGACGCCGTGCCGGAATGGACCGGGACCAGCCCGGCGATCGCCTTGACCAGGGTCGACTTGCCGGCGCCGTTCGGCCCCAGCAGCACCACCAGCTCCCCGCGCGCCACCGCCAAGTCGACGCCGCGCACGATCGGCAGGTCGGGCTCGTAGCCGGCAACGAGATTCCGGGTCGAGAGGGCGCTGTCCATCACGCCGCCCCGCCGAGATAGGCGTCGACCACAGCCGGGTGGCGCGCCACCTCGGCCGGCGCGCCTTCGGTCAGGTAGCGGCCCGAGGCCATGACGACGACGCGGCCGCACAGCCGCGCCACCATCTCCATGTTGTGCTCGATCAGCAGGATCGACCGCCCCTGCCGATTGAGCTCGAGGATCCGGTCGATGATCAGCTCCAGCAGCGTCGGGTTGACCCCGGCCGCCGGCTCGTCGAGCAGGATCGCCTGCGGGTCGGCCATCAGCACCCGCGCCAGCTCCAGCAGCTTGCGCTGGCCGCCGGACAGCACGCGGGCCGGCTCGTGCTGCAGATGCGACAGGGTGACGAAGTCCAGCAGCGCCCGCGCCTTCGCCACCGCCGCGCGCTCCTCCGCCGCGACCCGGCCGGGGGACAGGAAGTTCGGCCAGATCCGCTCGCCCGCCTGGCGCTGGCCGCCGGTCAGCACATTCTCCAACACCGTCATCTCGGCGAAGGGCCGCGGGATCTGGAAGGTGCGGGCCACGCCATGGGCGATGCGCTGCTCCGCCCCCCGGCGCGACAGCGCGCGGCCGGCGATCCGGATCGTGCCCGCGCTCGGCGCCAGGCTGCCGGCCAGCAGGTTGAACAGCGTGGTCTTGCCGGCGCCGTTCGGGCCGATCAGCCCCAGCATCTCACCCGGATGGAGCGCGATCGACATGCCGTCCACCGCGCGCAGGCCGCCGAACTGCCTGACCAGGTCGCGCCCCTCGATCACGGGCGCGCCGGCGGAAGCGTTCGGGGCATGTGCGGCAGGCTGCATCCGCCTCGGGCCAATTTTGATCGGTGATGTTTGATCAAAGTTTACACGCGGCGGGATGGCAAGTAGAAAATTGGGGGCAGTCAGAACGACAGCCTGGAGGGTTCATTGCCCGATCGGGACCAGTCCGCAGTTCCTTGCCAGGACGCGGCCGAATGAGCCGACGCCGCACGCTGTCGCCGGTCGGTCGGGAGACGCTGCACGACCGCGTCTATGCCGAGCTGCGCCGCTCCCTGATCCACGGCATGTTCGACGCCGGCGAGGTGCTGCGCATCGTCGAGCTGGCCGAGACGCTGCGGACCAGCACCATGCCGGTGCGCGAGGCGCTGGGCCGCCTGGTCTCCGAGCAGGCGCTGGAGGCGCTGCCCAACCGCTCGGTGCGGGTGCCGCTGATCACCCGCGAACGGCTGGACGACCTGGCCCGCGCCCGCTGCCTGATCGAAGGCCAGGTGACGGCGCTGGCGCTGCATAACCTGTCGAAAGCCGATTTCGCCCGGCTGCGCGAGCTCACGGTGGCGTGCGAGGAGGCCTTCCGCAGCGACGATCCGGACAAGGCGCATCGGACCTCGGAGCTGAACCACGACTTCCATTTCGCCGTCTACCGCGCCGCCGGCTCGGCCGTGCTGATCCCGATCGTCGAGAGCCTGTGGCTGCAGTCCGGCCCCTATGTCCGCGCCGCGGCGCAGATCCATGACGAGCAGCGCGACATCCCGGCCACGCATTACCATTGGGAGCTGATCGAGGCACTGGAGCGCGGCGATGCCGGCGGGGCGACCCGGGCGCTGACGAGCGACATCACCCGCTCCTTCCGCCTGATCCGCGGCCGGCTGGATGCCGAGGATGCCGAGCAGAGGACCGAAGCCCATGTCTGACACACGCGACGACAGCTGCGAGCTGGGCGACAGCTTCGAGCTGTACGACCTGCGGGTCGAGGTGACGGCGCCCGAAGGCGGGAAGATCTATTGCGGCGCCAAGGTCGGCGACCATTTCGAGCTGCGCGGCGAGATGCTGCACCTGCCGCCGGGCCAGGGCTTCTCGATCTATTCGCTGGCGGCGCTGCTGCCGCTGCTGCCGGCCAAGCAGCGCCCGACCCATGCCAACGACTGGATGACGACGGACGCCGAGGTCGCCTGCCCCGACCCGAACTGCTCGTCGCGCTTCCGCATCACCCGGACCGGCCGGCGCCGGTTCAGCCATGCCGCGACCACGGCGGTGCCCCTGCCGCTCCAGGACGAGTGAGGCGACCATGCAAAGAGTCCCGCTGGCCCCGGACTATGAGATCTCGCGCGTGATCCGCGGCGGCTGGCAGCTGTCGAGCGGCCACGGCACGGTCCGCAGCGACGACCCGGTGGCCGACCTGGCGGCCTTCGCCGATGCCGGCATCACCACCTTCGACTGCGCCGACATCTACACGGGCGTCGAGGAGATGATCGGCCGCTTCCGGCGGCACTATCGCGACCTGCGCGGGGCGGAGGCGCTGGGCCGGATCAAGGTGCACACCAAGTTCGTGCCCGACCTGGACATCCTGCCGCGGATCCGCAAGGCCGACGTCGAAGCCGTGATCGACCAGTCGCTGCGGCGCCTGGGGCTGGAGCGGCTGGACCTGGTGCAGTTCCACTGGTGGGACTATGCGGCGCCGCGCTGGCGCGAGGCGGCGCTGTGGCTGGAGGAGCTGCGCCGCGCCGGCAAGATCCACAAGATCGGCGGCACCAATTTCGACACCGACCACATGCTGGAGATCGTGCAGGCCGGCGTGCCGCTGACCTCGATGCAGGTGCAGTATTCGCTGCTGGACCGCCGGCCGGAGCGGCGGATGGCGCGGGCCGCGGCCGAGCACAACGTCTCCTTCCTCTGCTACGGCACCGTCGCCGGCGGCTTCCTCGGCGACCGCTGGCTCGGCGTGGCGGAGCCGGCAGAGCCGCTGGAGAACCGGTCGCTGGTCAAATACAAGCTGATCATCGACGATTTCGGCGGCTGGGACCTGTTCCAGGCCCTGCTGCAGGCGCTGCGCCGGGTCGCCGACCGGCACGGCACCGACATCGCCACGGTCGCCAGCGCCGCGATGCTCGCGCGGCCGGGCGTGGCGGCGGTGATCGTCGGCGCGCGCAACCGCGACCACCTCGCGGCAAACCTCGCCATCGCGGACGTCGCGCTGACCGAGGCGGACCATACTCTGATCGCCGAGGTGCTGGCGGGGGCGCGGGAGATCGAAGGCGACGTCTTCACGCTGGAGCGGGACCGCCACGGCCGCCACGGCGCGATCATGAAATACAACCTGAACAAAGGCGCCGCCTGACCGTCGTCAAGCAACGGCCGGCGGCGGGTCGCCGGCCCAACCAAACAGGGAGCACAGCGATGAAACGGATCCTTCTGACCACCGCCCTGGTCGCGGCCGCCGCCGCACCGGCCCTGCCGGCCGCCGCCTGCGACATCACCGTCGGTCTGGTGATGGAGCTGACCGGCCCGGCCGGCGCCTATGGCCAGGCCGGCGCGAAATCGGTCGAGATGGCGTTCCGCGACGTCAACGAGGCCGGCGGCGCCGCCGGCTGCAAGCTGGTCACCGACACCCGCGACAGCCAGAGCCAGGGCACGGTCGCGGTCGACCAGGCGACGCAACTGGTCAACATCAAGAAGGTGCCGGTGGTGATCGGCGGCATCATCTCCTCGGTGTCGATCCCGATCCTGACCTCGGTGACGGCGCCGGCCGGGGTGGTGCAGGTGTCGCCCGCCTCCTCCTCGCCGACGCTGACCGCGCTGGGCCGGGACGGCAAGACCAACGGCGTGTTCTTCCGCACCATCACCTCGGACGCGCTGCAGGGCACGGCGGCGGCGAAATTCGCGCTCGACCAGGGCCTGAAGAAGATCGCCATCATCCACGTCAACAACGACTTCGGCGTGAACATCGTCCGCGAGTTCTCGGCCGCCTACACCAGGCTCGGCGGCACCATCACCTCGACCACCCCCTACAACGAGCAGCAGGCGAGCTATTCCGCCGAGGCCAGCGCGGCGATGGCGGGAGAGCCGGAGGCGCTGTACCTGGTCAGCACCCCGGTCGACGGCGCCACCATCGCCCGCGCCTGGATCTCCGGCGGCGGCCCGCAGAAGCTGCTGCTGAACGACGGCATGAACTCCAGCGACTTCATCGAGGCCGTCGGCGCGCAGTATCTGAACGACGCCTACGGCACCTCCTCGGGCACCAGCAAGACCGCCTCGACCGACTATTTCTACGGCGCCTACGAGGCCTTCTCCGGCGGCATCAAGCCGGACGCGCCGGCGGCCGACCGCTCCTACGACGCCGGCGCCATCGTCGCGCTGGCCATCGCCAAGGCCGGCAAGGCCGACGCCGCGGCGATCAAGGCCGCGATCCCGCAGGTGGTGGCCGAGGGCGGCACGCCGATCCATGCCGGCAAGGCGGAGTTCGCCAAGGCGCTCGCCCTGATCAAGGACGGCAAGCCGATCAAATACGAAGGCGTGATCGGCCCGGTGAGCTTCGACCAATACGGCGACATCACCGGCCCGTTCCGGCTGTGGCGCATCCAGGACGGCAAGGTCACGACCATCGGCGAGATGAGCGCCGCCGAGGTCGACAAGACCCGGGCCGAACTGGCGAAGTAGGCTCCCGGCGCGGCGGCCCGCTCGGGCAC
>NZ_JBHYMS010000067.1:0-38091 GCF_042743185.1 Inquilinus sp. NPDC058860
GCCCCACCCCCAAGCCCCCACCCCCGTGGGGGGGGGGGACGGAGGGATTTTCTGCCGGCGCCCGGTGTCGGCTTCGACGATCCGAACCCTCAGTCTTGACGGCCTCGGCCGTGACCCGGGTGCCGGGCGGCGGGTGGTCCAGCAGGATCCGGCGCAGCGACTCGAACTGCTCCGCCCGCGGGTCGCTCTGGCGCCAGGCCAGGCCGACCATGCGGCCGGGCGGCGGCCCGTCGAAGCCGGCATAGCTGACCAGGCCGCCGACGCTGGCCTCGCCCAGGGTCGCCAGCCGCGGGAACAGGCTGTAGCCGGCGCCGGCCGCGATCATCTGGCGCAGCGTCTCCAGGCTGGTGCTGTGGCGCTTGCCGCCGAGGCCCGGCGTGCCGCAGACGTCCAGTGCCTGGTCGCGCAGGCAGTGCCCGTCCTCCAGCAGCAGCAGGCCGTCGCGCGGCAGCTCGGCGATGCGGGCGGCGCCGTCCGCCGCCACCGGCCGGTCGGCCGGCTGGGCCAGCACGAAGGGCTCGAAGAACAGCGGCGCCGTCGCGATCTGCGGGTCGGCCACCGGCAGCGACAGGAACACCAGGTCCAGCGCGCCGTGCCGCAGCGCTTCGACCAGTTGGTAGGTGCGGCCCTCGTGCAGCACCAGCTCCAGCTTCGGGAAGGCCCGGCGCAGCGGCCGCAGCATGTGCGGGAACAGGTAGGGGCCCAGCGTCTCGATCGCGCCCACCGTCAGCGGGCCGGACAGCGGCGCGTCCAGCTCCTGTGCCAGCGCCATCAGCCGCCGCGCCTCCAAGAGCACGCGGCGGGCCTGCGCCAGGATGACCTCGCCCTTGGCCGTCACCAGCACCGTCTTCGGGCCGCGTTCGAACAGCGTCAGGCCCAGCGTCTCCTCCAGCTTGCGGATCTGCATGCTCAGCGCCGGCTGGCTGACGCCGCAGCGCTCCGCCGCCTGGCCGAAATGGCGCAGCTCGGCCACGGCGACGAGATATTCGAGATCGCGGAGGGACAGGCCGGAGAGGGTCATGGCGGCACGATAGGGTTGGGGAACGGCCTTCCCCTTTTTGTCATGCCCGGGCTTGACCCGGGCATCCAGGGCGGCCAGAGCCGCTCTTGGTGGCCCCTGGATCGCCGGGTCAAGCCCGGCGATGACAATGGGGAACTGAAGAAATCATACGATAAGCAAGATCTATCTTCTAGATAGTATTCATCGATTGGATCTTATCGAAGCGGTCAGCGAGGCTCCGGTCAGCCACAGGAGCCCGCCATGCCGCCAGCCGCCATCTCCGTCCCTCGCCGCATCGCCCTGGTGCTGCTGCAGATCGGCGGCCCGGACCGGCTCGAGGCGGTGGGGCCGTTCCTGCGCAACTTCTTCTCCGACCCCGAGATCATCCGCCTGCCGGGTCCGCTGCGGACTGCCGTGGCGCGGCTGATCGCCTGGCGCCGCACCCCGGTCGCGACCGGGATCTACCGCCAGCTCGGCGGCGCCTCGCCGATCCTGGGCCAGACCTGGACCCAGGGCTGGGCGGTGGCCGAGCGGCTGGCCGATCTCGGCGAGGTCCGGCCCTTTGTGGCGATGCGCTACTGGCACCCCTTCGCGGCCGAGACGGCGGCGGCGGTCCGCGCCTGGCGGCCGGACGAGGTGGTGCTGCTGCCGCTCTATCCGCAATACTCGACCACCACCACCCGATCCGCCCTGACCGACTGGGCGCGCGCCGCCGGCGAGGCGGGACTCGCGGTGCCGACCCGGACCCTCGACGCCGCGCCGACCGATCCTGGTTTCATTGCCGCCCAGGCCGACCTGATCGGCCGCGCCTGGCCGGCCACTGGCGGGCCGTACCGGCTGCTGTTCACCGCCCACGGCCTGCCGCTGCCGATCGTCCAGGCCGGCGATCCCTATCCCGACCACGTCCGCGCGTCGGCCGAGGCGGTGGTGGCGGCGCTCGGCATCCCCGGCCTCGACTGGCGCATCGCCTTCCAGAGCCGGGTGACGCCGCAGCAATGGCTCAAGCCGGACACGGAGGAGGAGGTGAGGCAGGCCGGGCGCGACGGCGTCGGCCTGGTGCTGGTGCCGATCGCCTTCGTCTCCGAGCATTCCGAGACGCTGGTCGAGCTCGACATCGAGTACCGCGCGGCGGCCGAGGCGTCCGGCGTCGCGCCCTTCATCCGCGTCCCGACCGTCGGCGTGCATCCTGCCTATGTCGCCGGGCTGGCGGCGCAGGTCCGGCACGCTCTCGGCGCTACGCCGCTGAAGAAGGCCGCCTGATGCGCCCATCTCTGAACGCGCTGCTGGCCGACCTCGCCCGCCACGGCGCCAGCCTCACCCTCGAGAACGGCCGGGTCGGGGTGCAGGGCGAGCTGCCGGCGGAGCTGCTGCTGCGGCTGCACCGCCATCGCCGCGACCTGCTTCCCCTGGTCGAACGCGGCGTTCACTTATCGCGCCGATAAGAACGATCGATTTCCCTGATCGAAGCGCAACGGCAACTCTCTTCCCATGGCGGACTTCCCGCCCCGACAGGAGCCCTCGATGACCACCCTGACGACGACCTTCGGCGCCCCGGTTCCGGACAACCAGAACTCCCTGACCGCCGGCCCGCGCGGCCCGGTGCTGATCCAGGACTTCCACCTGATCGAGAAGCTGGCGCATTTCAACCGCGAGCGGATCCCGGAGCGGGTGGTGCACGCCAAGGGCGCGGGCGCCTACGGCACCTTCCGCGTCACCGCCGACGTCAGCAAGTGGACCCAGGCGAAGTTCCTGTCTGAAGTCGGCAAGGAGACCGAGGTCTTCCTGCGCTTCTCCACCGTCGGCGGCGAGAAGGGCTCGGCCGATGCGGAGCGCGACCCGCGCGGCTTCGCCTTGAAGCTGTACACCGAGGACGGCAACTACGACATCGTCGGCAACAACACGCCGATCTTCTTCATCCGCGACCCGCTGAAGTTCCCGGACTTCATCCACACCCAGAAGCGCAACCCGGCGACCAACCTGAAGGACCCGACGGCGGTGTGGGACTTCGCCTCGCTGTCGCCGGAGACGCTGCACCAGTTCACCATCCTGTTCAGCGACCGCGGCACGCCGCGCAGCTATCGCCACATGGACGGCTTCTCCAGCCACACCTTCAGCTGGATCAACGCGGCCGGCGAGCGGGTGTGGGTGAAGTATCACTTCAAGACCAGGCAGGGGATCCAGAACTTCACCGGCGAGCAGGCGCAGGCGATGACCGGCATCGACCCCGACCACGCCACCCGCGACCTGTTCGCTTCGATCGAGGACGGCGAGTTCCCGGCCTGGAAAGTCTCGGTGCAGATCATGACCGAGGCGGAGGCCGAGGCCTTCCCGATCGACCCGTTCGACCTGACCAAGGTCTGGCCGCATGCCGGCCACCCGCTGATCGAGATCGGCGAGCTGGTGCTGAACCGCAACCCGCAGAACTACTTCGCCGAGGTCGAGCAGTCGGCCTTCAGCCCGGCCAATGTGGTGCCCGGCATCTCCTTCAGCCCGGACAAGATGCTGCAGGGCCGGCTGTTCGCCTATGGCGACGCGCATCGCTACCGGCTCGGCGGCAATCACGGCCTCCTGCCGGTCAACCGGCCGCATGCCGCCGTCGCCAGCAACTACCAGCGCGACGGGGCGATGCGTTTCGACGACAACGGCAAGGGTGCCGTGAACTACGAGCCGAACAGCTTCGGCGGGCCGCAGCAGGACCCGGCGGCGGCCGAGCCGGCGCTGCCCCTGCGTGGCGCTGCCGACCGCTACGACCACCGTGCCGGCAATGACGACTACCGCCAGGCCGGCGACCTGTTCCGCCTGATGGACGACGGCGCCCGCGCCCGGCTGATGGACAACATCGCCGGCTCGATGCGCCCGGTGCCCGAGACGATCCAGCGCCGCCAGATCGCCCATTTCGCCAAAGCCGACCCGGCCTATGGCGCCGGCGTGGCCGAGCGCCTGGGCCTGACCGTCGCGATCGACGCCGCCGCCTGAATCCGAACGGGCGGCGGCTGTTGCTCTGTGGGGCCGCCGACCGGACTGGCCCGCCATCCTCCGGGATGGCGGGTCTCTTCCTGCCTCAGCCCTGGAAGCGCAGCACCGGCAGGAAGCGGTGCAGGGTCTCGAACACGCAGAATTCCGGCGGGCCGAGCTGCAGCACCGGATGGGCCTCGATGAAGGCCTCCCCCAGGCGCTGATGCGCCGCCAGATGCCGCTCCGCCTCCGCCGGGCTCAGCCATTCCAGCAGGTAGCTCAGCGTGATGTGGAAGCGGTAGGACTCGTGGTTCGGTTTGCGCAGGCCCAGGATCAGGGCGAAAGCCTCGCGCAGGCCGCGGATCTGGCGGGTGGTGTCCTCGTCCGCCGGCTCCAGCCCGACCACGGTGCCGCCGGTGCCCATCGGCACCAGCCCCACCGGGCGCATGGCGAAGCGCTGCGGCACGGACAGGCCGTGCAGCCGGTCGATGAAGCGGCGGGTGATGTCCTCCAGCGGGGCGTCGGGCGCGACGCCCTCCGGCCAGCGCTCGGGCGACCGCTCGGCATAGGTCACGCCCTCGAACACGGTCATGTGGTAGCTGGACGCCGGCAGGAACGCGAAACGGCCGCCCCAGGGCAGGTCGCGCAGCCGGTTCGCCAGCTCGGCCAGGGCCGGCAGCTCCGGCGCCGTTTCCAGGATGTGGCAGATGATGGTGTTGCCGCGGAAGGGCAGGGGCGACCCGTCGCGCGCGAATTTGTAGCCCAGCGTCGGGTTCGGCGCGCCCTCCGCGGGCGCTGTCAGGCGCGAGGCGAAATCGATATGGTCCAAGGCTGTCTCCGTCGATCGGTCCGGACGGGCGTAGCAGCCGGATCGCGACAGGATGATGACGGGGTCATCCGCCCGGCAGCGCCTTCTCCATGAACACGCTCAGCGGGTCGGGGCCGTAGGCGCCGAAGGGACCGGTCTCGCGATAGCCGAAACGGCGGTAGAGGCCGAGCGCCTCGGCCGACTTCACCCCGGTCTCCAGCCGCAGCAGCCGGATGCCGGCGCGGGCCGCGTCTGCCTCGAGCGCCTGCAGCAGGGCGCGGCCGATGCCGAGGCCGCGGGCCTCGGCGGCGACGAAGATCCGTTTCAGCTCGGCAGTGCCGTCGCCCTCGGGTGCATAGCCGCCGCAGCCGACCGCCCGCCCGTCCTGCCGGGCCACCAGGAAGCGCACCCGCTGGGCCAGCAGCGCGGCGACACTCAGTCCATGCCGGCTCTCCGCGGGGTACAGCCCGGTCGAGCGTCGATCGGCCTGCTCCAGGAGCCCATGCACCTCGGCCTGATCCGGCGTTTCCGGGGCGATGATCAGGGTCATTCGTCGTCCTTCCAGCAGCGCCGGACGATGCCGGCGAGGTCGATGTGGAACACATCCGGGTTGCTCAACGCCGCCCAGGCGGAGAAGCCGTCGCGGTTGTCGAAGCTGTGCAGCAGCAGGGCCAGCAGGTTGCCGTGGCTGACGACCGCCACCGGCCCCTCGGCGCCGGCCGCGGCGTCGGCCAGCGCCGCGAGGCCGCGCCGGGTCGCCGCGGCCCCGGATTCGCCGCCGGGCCAGGCCAGGGCCGGGTCGGCGAAGGAGCGGCGCAGCCGGTCCCGCCAGTCCTCGGCCGGCTCCGCCGCCAGCACCCGCTCCGCCAGCCGGGCGTCGATCCGGACCGCCAGCCCCAGCCGCTTCGCCAGCGGGGCGGCGCTGTCCCGTGCCCGCAGGAAGGGGCTGGAGACGATGCGCGCGATCGGCAGCCCGGCCAGCCGGTCGCGCAGCCGCAGCGCCTGGTCGTGGCCCTCCGCCGTCAACGGCGCCTCCGGCTCCTGGCCGGCGGCCCGGCAGTGGCGGATCAGGTAGAGCTCTGCGGTCACGATCGTCCCTTCCGCTGTGTCCGTCCAGTCTAGCCCGCCGCCGGATTGACCGGCTCGCGGGACAGCGATGCGCCGATGGCGGCTTCGGGCCGGCGCGACTCGTGCTAGGGGAACGGAAACCGAACGCTTTCCGCCGCCCGGCGAGGCCCCATGCCCTTCGATGCCTGTCCCGACCGCGTCGCCCCCGCGCGGCGCGCCGCCCGACTCGCCGCGCTGAGCCTCGGCGTCGTCGTGGTCCAGGTCGACGTCACCGTCGTCAATGTCGCGCTCGACCAGATCCAGGGCCTGATGCAGGGCGGCGTCGCCGCGCTGCAATGGGTGGTCAACGGCTACACTTTGGCCTTCGCCAGCCTGCTCCTGACCGGCGGCGCACTGGGCGACCGCTTCGGGGCGCGGCGACTGTACCTGGCCGGCTTCGCCCTGTTCACTTTGGCCTCGCTGGCCTGCGGCCTGGCGCCGAACGGCACGGTGCTGATCGCCGCCCGCGTCGCCCAGGGGCTGGGCGGGGCGCTGCTGATGCCGTGCTCGCTGGCCCTGGTCGCCCATGCCTATCACGATCCGGGCGAACGGATGCGGGCGATCGGCATCTGGGCCGGGGCCGGCGGCATGGCGATGGTGGCCGGGCCGGTGGTCGGCGGCGTGCTGGTCGCGCTGCTCGGCTGGCGCAGCATCTTCCTGATCAACCTGCCGATCGGCGCGGTCGGCCTGTGGCTGACCCTGCGCTTCACCACCGAGACCGAGGGCCGGCACAACCGCGCCCTCGACCTGCCGGGCCAGGTGCTGGCCATCGTCGCGCTGGTGGCGCTGACCGGGTCGATCATCGAGGGCGAGCCGCTGGGCTGGACCCATCCGGCGGTGCTGGGCGGGATGGGCCTGTTCCTGCTGGCCGGCATCGGCTTCCTGCTGGTCGAATCCCGCAGCGCGGCACCGATGATGCCGCTCGGCCTGTTCCGCCACCCGGTGTTCTCGGCGATCTCGCTGATCGGCTTCCTGCTCAACGCCGGCTATTACGGCTCGACCTTCCTGCTCAGCCTCTATTTCCAGGGGCCGCTCGGCCTGTCGCCCTTGCTCACCGGCCTCGCCTTCGTGCCGATGACCGGGCTGATCGCCGTCATCAACGTCTTCGCCGGCCGGATCGCAGCGCGCCACGGGGCGCGGCTGCCGATGGTGTCGGGGCTGTGCGTCGCCGTCGCCGGCTTCGGCGCGCTGGCACTGGCGCTCAACCCGGCGACCGACTACGGCGGCCTCTGGTGGACGCTGCTGCTGATCGGCTGCGGCACGGCGCTGACCGTGCCGCCGATGACCGCGGCGCTGCTGGCGACGGTCGACCGCGCCCGCTCCGGCATCGCGTCGGGCGTGCTCAACTCGCTGCGCCAGACCGGCGGCGCCCTCGGTGTCGCCGTGCTCGGCGCGGTCGGCGGCGGCGGCATGTCGGTCGAAGGCATGCGGCTGGCGATGGGGCTCAGCGGCGGGGTGCTGATCTTCGCCCTGCTGGCCGCGGTGATCTGGGTCCGGAAGCCGTCAGGCTAAGGCGGGGCGGCGGGCTTTGCTCTTCTGCAGCCGGCGCAGCGCCGCCAGCAGGGTGATGGCCAGGCCGGCGCCCAGCACGATCCAGGCCGGGCGCGGGCCGAAGGCGAAGCTCAGGTCGGCGCGCAGCACCCGCATCGGGTCGATTCCGGTGAACAGGCCGTACATCGCCGCCTCGCCGCCGGCCGTGACCAGGGCGGTGACCACCGACAGCACGGCCAGCGACCACAGCGGCAGCCCGTCGCCGCGGCCGAAGCGGCTGTCCAGCACGCGCCAGGCCAGCAGCCAGATGGTGAAGCCGGCCAGCATGGTCGGGATGGCGACGTCGACCTTGGACTGCATCACCCCATGCACCAGCCCCAGCACCACGACCGGATAGACCAGCTGGTGCAGCCGCTGCCAGGTCTTGCCGCCCAGCCGCTTGATCATGGCGTCGGTCGAGGTGGCCAAGAGCGGCATCAGCCCCAAGAGCGCCAGGAAGCCGATGGTGAGGTACAGGCGCTTGACGATCTCCGACGCCACGAAGCTCAGGTCGAAATGCTGGGTGGCGGTGTAGCCGGTCAGGTGGATCAGGACATAGGTGGCGGCGGCGACGCCGATCATGCGCCGCACCTGGATCAGCTGCGGCCAGCGCAGCGCCCGCTTCAGCGGCGTGATCGCCAGGCCGATGACCAGCAGGTACAGCACCCACAGCCCGATATTGCGCTGGAAGGTCTGCACCGGGTCGGCACCCAGGTCGCCGGCCGCGAGGCGCCCGCCATACCAGAGGCCGGGCAGGAGCAGCAGCACGAAGACCACGGATTTCAGCCAGGAGAAGCGGCCGGCACGGTCGGTGAAGGGCGAACGCATCAGATCCTCGGTGGACGCGGTCGGGTCGCGGCCACGGAGAGAATAGCGCGGCCATCCCTCTATACGGAGGGAATGGCCGGGACGTTTCATGACAACGGAGTCATTTGGGGAGAGATGGAGCGCGTAGGTTGGGTTCGCGCATGCGAACCCAACACCCCGCAGTGGGCACCCCATGTTGGGTTCGCCGACGGCGAACCCAACCTACGCCTCAGGCTTCCACCTCGGCCGTGACCACTCGCTCCGCCGCCACGTCCGTCAGCACCGTCGCCGCCACCACGTCGTGGTCGGAGATCGCGGCGCCGGCGGCGTCGACCGCCGGGATGGTCTCCGGCGCCTCGGCCTCGACATGCCGGGTGAACAGCCAGTCCAGCCTGGCGAAGGGCGGCACCGGCGTGCCGTCGGGGCGGGTGCGCTGGGTCGGGCCGGGCGCGTTGCAGCGGCGCCAGTCGAAGCCGGCGTCGCGCAGCACGGCGAACAGCGGCTCTTCCGGCGCCTCCAGGGATCCCGACGCCTCCTTGGTGTTGACGTCGCCGCCCAGCACCACCCCGGCGCCGGCCGGCACCAGCCGGTCGATCGCCGCGGCCAGCCGCTCGCCCTGGCGGGCACGGTCGGCGGCGTCGCTGTGGCTCTCGAAATGGGCCGAGACCAGCCACAGCGGCCGCGGCGCGTCGAGCCGGGCGGCGACCGCCATGCGCCCGCCCAGCCGGCGCTGGTTGCCGCTGCGGCCGGCGAACCAGGTGCCGCCGGGGTCGAGCGGGATGATCACCGGGTCCAGCAGCGGATGGCGGCTGAGGATGGCGTTGCCGTGCAGCCCGACGCGGTTGTCCTCGTCGGCGTGCCACTCGCATTCGCGGGCGTCGCCGAGGCCGAGCTCGACGAACTCCACGCCATAGGCCCAGCCCATGCCCAGCGCCTCGGCCAGGTCGCGCACCGTGTGCCGGTTGCCGGACCGGGCCATGCCGATATCGGCCTCGGTCAGCAGCACCACATCCGTGCCGCGCAGGAGGGCGGCGGAGGGAGCGTGGTACTTCAGCCGCTCGGCGTTCCAGGCGGCGACGCGCAGCTGCGCCCCGGCCGGCCGCTCCCCTGAGTTTGAATGGGGCGGAGCCGGCCGGTGCTCGACCGCGTGGAGCGCCGGCACCTGGGCGGCGAATCGGTCATGCGCGTCGTCCGGCGCCAGGGCGGCGTCGGCCAGCAGGATCGGGTCGGGGGCCGGCAGCACGCCGGCCCGCCGCGTGATGATCTCCCGCATCAATCAGGCCGCGAGCGCGCGCTGGTTGACCAGGTCGGCCAGGCGCCGGGCGCGGGCCAGGCTGTCGGCCAGCTCGGCATCGTAGCGGTCGGCGTTCAGCTCCAGGATCATCACCGTGTCGGGCTGGAAGCGCAGCTCGCCGAAGATCTCCTCCCAGGCGATGTCGCCCCAGCCCAGCGGCAGGTGCAGGTCGCCGATGCCCAGCGCCACCGCCTCGGACGGCTCGTAGAACCTGGTCATCGTGTAGGGCCGGCCGAAGCTGTCATGCACATGCAGATGGCCGGTGGCCGAGGCCATGCTGCGGATCTGGGCGCGCCAGTCCAGGCCGCGGCGGGTGCTCTCGATATAGGCGTGGCTGAAGTCGATCAGCGTGCACAGGTTCGGGTGGTTCAATGCCCGCACCGTGTCGGCGACCTCGGCCGGGGTCTGGCGGTACTCGCTGTCGTCCATGGCGAAGATGTTCTCGAAGGCCAGCTTGACGCCGTAGCCGCGGGCGACCTCGGCCAACTCGGCCAGGGCCTCGCGCTCGATCGCATCCAGCCGGTCGCGGCCGGCCTGGTCGGTCATCGCCGCCTTGCCGCAATGATGCACCAGCACGCCGGCGCCGACCTGGTCGCACAGCTCCAGCATCGCCCGTACCACCGCCTTCTGCAGCGGCAGGTTCTGCTCGTCCATGAAGTTGGAGACGATCTGGCCGTGCACGGTGTAGCGCAGATCGTGGCGGCGGACGATCTGCTCCAGCTTGTGCACCCGGTCGGGCAGCACGCGGCCGCCGGCGATCAGATCCTCGCCGTACAGCGACAGCTCGGCGGCGTCGGCGCCGAGCGCGGCGATGCGGCCCAGGCTGGCGTCCAGGCGCGACAGGTCGCCCTTGCCGCTGACGCCGGTGGAGAAGCCGATGGCGGTGATGATCTCGGTCATGGTGGTCTCTCGATCTCAGGCGGCGGTGGCGACGGCGAAGCGATGCTCGGCCGGCAGGTCGGCGTCGAGCCGCAGCCCGGTGTGCGGGTCGAAGAAATGCAGCTGCGACGGCGGCAGGTAAAGGCCCAGCGGCTGGCCGGGGACGTAGTCGGCCTCGGCCCCGGTGGTGACGGCGAAGGACAGGCCGTCGATGTCGGTGTGGATCACCCGGCCGGCGCCCAGCTCCTCGATGAAATCGACGGTGGCGACAAGCGCGCCGGGATGGTCGGTCGGCACGATCTCCACCAGCTCGGGCCGGATGCCCAGCGTGGTGGAGCGCTCGACGAAGCGGCCGCCGAAGGCCGGGTCGATCGCGACCGACTTGGTCTCGTCGAAGCCGAACTGGCCGGGGGCGAAGATGCGGCCCTCGATGAAGTTCATCGCCGGCGAGCCGATGAAGCTGGCGACATAGCGGGTGCGCGGGTGGTTGTAGATCTCGGCCGGGCGGCCGATCTGCTCGACCACGCCCTTGTTCATCACGATCAGCACGTCGGCCAGGGTCATCGCCTCGACCTGGTCGTGGGTGACGAAGACCGAGGTGGCGCCCAGGCGCCGGTGCAGGCGGCGGATCTCGACCCGCATCTGCACCCGCAGCTTGGCGTCCAGGTTGGACAGCGGCTCGTCGAACAGGAACACCTCCGGCTCGCGGATGATGGCGCGGCCCATGGCGACGCGCTGGCGCTGGCCGCCGGACAGGGCGGCCGGCTTGCGGTCGAGGAAGTCCTCGAGCCCGACCAGCTTCGCCACCTCCCGCACCTTGGCCATGCGCTCGGCCTTCGGCATGCCCGCCACCTTCAGCGCATAACCCATGTTCTGGGCCACGCTCATATGCGGGTACAGGGCATAGTTCTGGAACACCATGGCGCAGCCGCGCTCGCGCGGCTCCAGCTGGTTCACCACCCGGCCGCCGATCGCGATTTCGCCGGCGGTGATCTCCTCCAGTCCGGCGATCATGCGCAGCAGGGTCGACTTGCCGCAGCCCGACGGGCCGAGGATCACGGCGAAGGTGCCCGACGGCAGGTCCAGGTCGACGCCGTGCACCACCGGCGTCTTGCCGTAGCTCTTGCGCACGCCGCGGATGGCGATATGGGCCATGGCTTTCTCCTTCACTTGTCGGTGGCGATCAGGCCGCGCACGAACCAGCGCTGCATCAGCGCGACGACCAGCAGCGGGGGGATCATCACGATCAGGGTGCCGGCCATGGCGATGTTCCATTCCGGCAGGCCGCCCTGGTTGGTCGGGATCAGGCGCTTCAGCTCGACCACCGCGGTGCTGAAGGACTGGTCGGTGGTGACCAGCAGCGGCCAGAGGTACTGGTTCCAGCTGTAGACGAAGAGGATCGCGGCCAGCGCCAGCATGTTGGTGCGCGACAGCGGCATCAGGATCTCGGCGAAGAAGCGCATGGCGCCGGCGCCGTCCATCTTCGACGCCTCCAGGAGCTCGTCCGGCACGGTCAGGAAGAACTGGCGGTACAGGAAGGTGCCGGTGGCGGTCGCGATCAGCGGCAGGATCAGGCCGGTGTAGGAGTTCAGCAGGTTCCACTGCAGGTCGACCTGCAGCCCGATGGCGGCGAGGATGCTCTGGAACGGCGACAGCGCGTTGGCCGCGATCGAATAGGTCGGCACGATGCGGACCTCGAGCGGCAGCATCAGCGTGGTGAAGATCAGCCAGAACACCAGCATCCGCGCGCGGTAGCGGAAGAACACGATCGAGAAGGCCGTCAGCGCCGCCAGCACGATCTTGCCGGCGGTGACGCCGATCGCGACGATCAGGCTGTTCAGCAGCTTCGGGCCGAACTCCGCCTGGTCCCAGGCGGCGGCGAGGTTGTCGATCAGGTGGCCGCCGGGGATCAGGCTCATCGGCACCTGGTTGACGCCCTGGATGTCCTTGGTCGCGGCCGCCAGCACGATGGCGAAGGGCAGCAGCACGAGGACCAGCCCGGCGATCAGGATCAGATGCGTCAGCGCGTTCAGGATCGGGGTGCGTTCGATCATCGCCGTCCTCCCTCAGCTGTAGTGGATTCGGCGTTCGACCCAGCGGAACTGGACGAAGGTGAGGACCATGACCAGCAGCATCAAGACGATGCTCTGGGCAGCGGCGCCGGAGTAGTCGAGGCCTTTGAAGCCGTCGAAATAGATCTTGTAGACCATGACCTCGGTGCCGCGGGCCGGGCCGCCCTCGGTCATGATGTCGACGATGCCGAAGCTGTCGGTGAAGCTGCCGGTGAGGTTGATCACCATCAGGAAGAACAGGGTCGGCGCGATCAGCGGCAGCTGGATGTCGCGCATCCGGCGCAGGGCGCCCGACCCGTCCATGGCGCTGGCCTCGATCAGGCTCTTCGGGATCGACTGCAGCGCCGCCAGGAAGAAGATGAAGTTGTAGCCGATCCAGATCCAGGCGTGGCACAGCACGACCATGATCAGGGCCTGGGTGCCGTTCAGCACCGGGTTCCACAGGCCGGGCCACAGCGCGTTGATCGCGCCGATCATCCCGCTCTCGGGGGCGAAGATGAAGCGGAAGGCGATGGCGGCGGCGGGCGCCGCGATGGCGTAGGGCCAGACGAAGATCGAGCGGTAGGCCTGGAAGCCGCGCAGCTGGCGGTCGACGAACAGCGCCAGCACCAGGGCGCCGGCCATGGCGATGCCGGTGGCCAGGACGGCATAGGCGAAGCTGACGCCGACCGAGCCCCAATAGGCGCTGTCGCCCAGGAGCGCCCGGAAATTCTCCAGCCCGACCCATTCATTGCCGCCGCCCCAGGGCTGCTCCAGCGTGAAGGCCCAGTACAGCGCCTCGCCGGCCGGCCAGTAGAAGAACAGGAACACCAGCAGCAGCTGCGGCGTGATCAGGAGCCAGGCCAGCGTCCGGTTCTTGAAGAAGGCGCGTTTTTCCATCGGGTCCGAGGCGGCTGGTAGGGAAGGGGCGGGGACCTGCACCCCTCACCCTCCCGTGGGCCGGGAGGGTGAGGGGGCTGCGCCGGTTAGAGCAGCTGCTTGCCGGCGTAGGTCTTCTCGAAGCGGCGCAGGATCACGTTGCCGCGCTCCACCGCCTGGTCGAGGCCGTCCTGCACCGACACCTTGCCGGCGATGATCGCCTGCAGGGCGTCCTGGACCTCCTTGCGGATCTGGATGTAGCCGCCGAGGCGGATGCCGCGCGAGATCGGGGTGGTCGGGGTGTAGGTCAGGCTCTCGATCGCCAGCTCGCGGCCCTTGTAGGGTGCCTTGTCGTAGAAGCCGGCGGCCTTCATCGCCTGGAAGCCGGAATTGGTCACCGGGATGTAGCCGGTGACGGTCGACCACCACTCGGCCGAGGACGGCTGGGCCAGGAAGTTCAGGAACGCCGCGGCGCCCTTGTATTCGGTCTCGGACTTGCCAGCGAGGACCCACAGCGAAGCGCCGCCGACCAGCGAGTTCTTGCGCTCGGTGCCGGCCCAGACCGGCAGCTTGACCACATCCCAATGCATGTCGGGCGCGGCCAGCTTGCCGATAGTGCCGTGGTCGGCGACCGAGGACTGGGTCATCTGGCAGGTGCCGGAGGCGAAGGCCGGGACGACGTCCTGCCCGCCTTCCTTGGTCTTCAGCACGAACAGGCCTTCGTCGTACATCTTCTTGATGAAGGCGACGTGGTCGACGAACTTGGTCTTGTTGAAGACCAGCTCGGCATCGAGCCCGTCATAGCCGTTGCTCTTGCTGGCGATCGGCTGGTTGTGGATCGCCGAGAACTGCTCCAGCGTCGGCCAGGGGTCGAAGTTGAAGGCCAGCGGGCAGTCGTAGCCGGCGGCCTTCAGCTGGCGGGAGATCTGCTCGACCTCCTCCCAGGTCTCCGGGCCCTTGTCGCGGCCGATCTTGGCGAAGGCGTCCTTGTTCCAGTAGAACAGCGCCGTCGAGGAATTGTAGGGGAACGACATCAGCTCGCCCTTCGACGTCGCGTAGTAGTTCGCGATGCCGGGGAAATAGTCGTCCCACTTGATGTCGTAGCCGTTGTTGGCCATCAGCTTGCGGGCCGGGACATAGGCGCCGGACAGCATCAGGTCCAGCGTGCCGGCGTCGAACACCTGCACCACGGTCGGCTGCTTCTGGGCGCGGTAGGCGGCGATGGCGTTCTGCACCGCGTTCGGGTAGCCGCCCTGGCCGACGCAGACGGCCTCGAAATCGGCCTGGCTGTCGTTGAAGCGCTTGCAGGTGTCCTGCACCCGCTGCTCCAGGTCGCCGGTCAGCCCGTACCAGAACTCGAACTTGGTGCGCTCGGCCGCCTGGGCCGGCTGCGCAAACACCGCGGCGGCGGCCAGCGCGAAGGCGGCCGCCGACAGCTTGGTCACGACGGTCATGTCTGTCTCCCCTTGGCCGCCCTGCACGTCCGCGACGGCGGCGACGGGATCGTTCCCTACAAGCGGAAGATGACGGTTCGGTTTAACAACCGTATCGCCTGGATGACATTTGCTCGCCCGGCCTGTGGATTCCGGCAACAACTGCAAGAGATTAGACGAAAATGCGATAGGTCCGTGCCATTGCGGGCTTGTGCCAATTCCATATTTCTGCAATTATGGAAATATGAATGAGATCGCAGCGATCGAAGGGCTCGGCGCCCTGGCCCAGTCGACCCGGCTCGCCGTCTTCCGCCTGCTGGTCCAGGCCGGGCCCGATGGGGTGCCGGCCGGGACCGTGGCGGAACGGGTCGGCGTGCCCAGCACCACGCTGTCGACCCATCTCGGCATCCTCAGCCGCGCCGGCCTGATCCGGTCGCGGCGGGACGGCCGGTCGATCCTCTATTCCGCCGATCTCGACGGCGTGCGGGCGCTGCTGTCCTTCCTGGTCCAGGATTGCTGCAACGGCCGGCCGGAGATCTGCGCGCCGCTGATGGTCGCCATCGAGCAGGCGAGCTGTGGCTGCGCGCCGGCGCCGTCTGCCTAAGGAGGCTGGCATGACCGATCCGGTCTTCAACGTACTGTTCCTCTGCACCGGCAACTCGGCCCGATCGATCATTGCCGAGGCGATCCTGAACCGGGTCGGCCAGGGCCGGTTCCGGGCATTTTCGGCCGGCAGCCAGCCGAAGGGCAGAGTTCATCCGCGAACCCTCGCGCTGCTTCAGCACAGCCACCACGATATCGGCGGCCTGCGCTCCAAGGGCTGGGAGGAGTTCAGCGGGCCGAACGCCCCGCGGCTCGATTTCGTGTTCACCGTCTGCGACAACGCTGCAAGCGAGGTCTGCCCGATCTGGCCCGGCCAGCCGATGACCGCCCATTGGGGCGTCCCCGATCCGGCCGCGGTCGAGGGCAAGGAGTCCGAGATCGGCCTGGCCTTCGCCGAGACCTACCGCCTGCTGTTCAACCGCATCTCGATCTTCACCAGCCTGCCGCTGCGGTCGCTCGACCGCATCTCGCTCGGGCAGCGCCTGCGCGAGATCGGCCAGACCAAGAGGGAACCGGCATCGCCATGAGCGCGGTCACGATCTACCACAACCCGGCCTGCGGCACGTCCCGCAACGTCCTCGGCCTGATCCGCAATGCCGGCATCGAGCCGACGGTCGTCGAATACCTGAAGACGCCGCCGGGCCGGGCCGAGCTGGCCGATCTGATCCGGCGCATGGGCGTCCCGGTGCGGGCGGTGCTGCGCGAGAAGGGCACGCCCTATCACGAGCTCGGCCTCGACGATCCGGATCTCACCGACGACCAGCTGCTCGACGCCATGACGGCGCATCCGATCCTGATCAACCGGCCGATCGTCGTCACCGAGCGGGGCGTGACGCTCGCCCGCCCGTCCGAGGCGGTGCTCGACATCCTGCCGGCGCCGCAGCGGGGCGAGTTCCGCAAGGAGGACGGCGAGCTCGTCGTCGACTCCTCCGGCAAGCGCGCCTGACCCACCCCGACCGATTGGACCTGTCATGAACGCCGAGACCAGCGCCGCCGCGGCCGAAGGCATGCCGGCCGCCGCCCCCGCCATGGGGGTGTTCGAGCGGTACCTCAGCCTATGGGTGCTGCTCTGCATCGTCGTCGGCATCGGCCTCGGTTCGCTCGTGCCGGGCTTCTTCGCCATGGTGGCCTCGGCCGAGGTCGCCAAGGTCAACCTGCCGGTGGCGGTGCTGATCTGGGCGATGATCGTGCCGATGCTGCTGAAGATCGACTTCGCCGCGCTGGGCGAGGTGAAGGCGCATTGGCGCGGCGTCGGGGTCACCCTGTTCGTCAACTGGGGCGTCAAGCCGTTCTCGATGGCGCTGCTGGGCGGCCTGTTCATCGGCCATCTGTTCGCGCCCTGGCTGGCGCAGGACCAGATCCCGTCCTACATCGCCGGGCTGATCCTGCTGGCCGCGGCGCCCTGCACCGCCATGGTCTTCGTCTGGTCCAACCTGTGCGAAGGCGAGCCGCATTTCACCCTGAGCCAGGTCGCGCTGAACGACCTGATCATGGTCTTCGCCTTCGCGCCGCTGGTCGGGCTGCTGCTCGGCGTCGCCTCGATCAGCGTGCCCTGGGACACGCTGCTGCTGTCGGTGGTGCTGTACATCGTCGTGCCGGTGGTGGCGGCGCAGCTGTGGCGCCGGTCCCTCCTGGCCGCCGGCGGCGAGCCGGCGCTGCGGCGGACCCTGGCCGTGCTGCAGCCGCTGTCGCTGACCGCCCTGCTGACGACGCTGGTGCTGCTGTTCGGCTTCCAGGGCGAACGCATCCTGACCCAGCCGGTCGTGATCCTGCTGCTGGCCGTGCCGATCCTGATCCAGGTCTATCTCAACGCCGGCATCGCCTACTGGCTCAGCCGCCGCCTCGGCGTCGCCTGGTGCGTGGCGGCACCAGCGGCGTTGATCGGCGCCTCGAACTTCTTCGAGCTGGCGGTGGCCGCGGCGATCAGCCTGTTCGGCCTCGGCTCCGGCGCGGCGCTGGCCACCGTGGTCGGCGTGCTGGTCGAGGTGCCGGTCATGCTGTCGGTCGTGCGCCTGGTGAAGGCCTCGCGCGGCTGGTACGAGCGCCGGGCGGTCTGATCAGTCCAGCACCTCGGTCACCGGCCGCGGCTCGGCCGGTTGGCTGGGGCGGTCGCCGATCGGGCGCTGCCACCAGCCGACATTGTGCCAGGCGCCGTGCTTGAAGCCGACGTCGCGGTACACGCCGAGCGGCACGAACCCGACCGCCTCATGCAGGGCGACGCTGGCCGGGTTCGGCAGGGCGATGCCGGCAAAGGCGGCATGGTATCCCTGCCGCTGCAGCAGCACGAACAGCCGCTCGTACAGCGCGCGGCCGGTGCCCTGCCGCCGCCCGGCCTCGGCGACATAGGCGCTGACATCGACCGACCAGCGATAGGCCGGCCGCGCCCGGTGCGGGCCGGCATAGGCATAGCCTAGGGTCCGGCGATCCCGCTCCAGCACCAGCCAGGGATAGGCCGGGATCGTGCGGCGGATGCGGTCGGCCATCTCCGCCACCGTGGGCGGCGTCAGCTCGAAGGAGATCGCCGTGCCGGCGACGATCGGGGCGTAGATGGCCTGGAGGGCAGGGGCGTCCTCCGGCGTGGCGAGGCGGATCATCGGGTGTCCCGGCCGGCTGAGATTTGGATACATTACCCATTGACTCATCGACCTTCAAGGTATGAGGATCAAGCCATGGCCGAAGCCCGCAGACTCTCCGCCGTCGTCCGTCCCGCGGTCGACTACACCAGCCGCTCCTACTGGGCCGGCACGATCAAGATGAGCCTGTCCAAGTTCTTCATCCTGCGCGTGCTGCACGACCGGCCGATGCATGGCTACGACATCGCCCGCGCGGTGGAGCTGACGACCAATGGCTGCTGCTCCCCCACCGAAGGCACGATCTATCCCGTGCTGCGCGAATTCGAGGAGGGCGGCTACGTCACGGTCGAGAGCAGCGTCGTCTCCGGCCGCCCGCGCAAGACCTACACCCTGACCGGCAAGGGCCGCGAGGCCTTCAAGGTGGGCGTGGAGGCCTGGCTGGAGGTCACCCGGGCGCTGACCGAGACCGAAAGCGTGATCGCCCGGGAGGGCAGCGGCGGTTGCTGCAGCTAGCCTCTCTTTTTATCTGAATACATCGACCATCAATGCCTAGAGCATGGACAGTGAGGAGACGCGACATGAACCGCCCGCTGGACTCGTCCGACCGGATGATGCTCGAAACCGCCTCGTCCCCGGGGCTGCCGGTCGCGATCATCGGTGCCGGCCCGGTCGGCCTGGCCGCCGCGGTCCATCTGCTCGGCCACGGCCTCGAACCGGTGATCCTGGAGGCCGGCGCACAGGTCGGCACCGCGGTGCGTGACTGGGGCCATGTGCCGATGTTCTCGCCCTGGGGCTACAGCACCGACCGGACGGCGGTGGCGCTGCTGCAGCGGCAGGGCTGGACGCACCCGGACGAGGCCGGCTATCCGACGGGCCTCGATCTGGCCGAACGCTATCTCGACCCGCTGGCGGCGACGCCGGAGATCGTTGGCCGTCTGCGTCTCGAGACCCGTGTCACCGGCATCACCCGCGCCGGCCATGGCAAGATCCGCACCGCCGGGCGGGGCGATCGGCCCTTCGAGGTCCGGTACGTCGATGGCAGCGGGCAGGAGGGCCGGATTTTCGCGCGGGCGGTGATCGACGCCTCGGGCACCTGGTCCTCGCCGAACCCGGCCGGCGCCGGCGGCCTGCCGGCGATCGGCGAGCGCGCCGCGGCAACGCGCATCCGCTACGGCATGCCCGACGTGCTCGGCCGAGAGCGTGATCGTTATGCCGGGCGCCGCGTCCTCGTCCTCGGCAGCGGCCATTCCGCCACCGGCACGCTGCTCGACCTGGCCGATCTGACCCGGCAGGTGCCGGGCACAAGCATCGTCTGGGCCTTCCGCAACACCGACCGGGCGAAGCTGTTCGGCGGCGGCGAGGCCGACCAACTGCCGCGCCGCGGCGCCCTCGGCCTGCGGCTGCGGGCGCTGGCGGAGACCGGTGCCTATGAGATCGTCGCGCCTTTCGCGGTGGACGCGATCGAGACGACGCCCGACGGCGGCCTGCGCGTCCTCGGCGACCGGGATGGCGCCGTGCACGCCATCGCGGCCGATGAGATGGTGGTGGCGACCGGCCTGCGGCCGGACCTGTCGATCCTCGGCGAGCTGCGGGTCGACCTCGACCCCGCGCTCGACTGCCCGCGGGCGCTGGCGCCGCTGATCGATCCCAACGAGCACAGCTGCGGCACCGTCCGCCCGCATGGCGCGGCCGAGTTGGCGCAGCCGGAGCCCGGCCTGTTCATCATCGGCATGAAGGCCTATGGCCGGGCCCCGACCTTCCTGCTGGCCACCGGCTACGAGCAGGCCCGATCCGTCGCGGCCCATCTCGCCGGCGATCACGAGGCGGCACGGCGGGTCGAGCTGGTGCTGCCGGAGACCGGCGTCTGCAATGGCCCCGGCCGGCGGCAGGCGGAGGCGGCGACCTGCTGCGGTCCCGCCGCGCAGGCCGCTCCCGCCACTGCATCGGCCTGCTGCTGAGCGACGGGGAAAAGATCATGGCTGAAGCGACCGGTGCGGCCGGTCCGGTCTCCGGGTGGTGGCTCCTCGGGGTCGTCGCCGGGCTCGGGCTGACCCAGATCATCGGCTACGGCACGCTGTATTACAGCTTCAGCATCCTCGCCGCCGGGATGGCCGCCGACATCGGCTGGTCGCAGGATGCCGTCTACGGCGCCTTCTCGGCGGCGCTCCTGGCCGGGGCGCTGATCGGCCCGCGCTGCGGCCGCTGGGTCGACCGGCACGGCGCCGGCCGGATCATGGCCCTGGGCTCGGTCGCCGCGGCGGCCGCGCTCGTCGGCTGCGCCATGGCTCCCGGGCCGCTGACCCTCGTCCTGGGGCTGGTCGCGATCCAGCTGGCCGCGTCCTTCGTCCTCTACGAGGTGGCCTTCCCGGCCCTGGTCCAGGTCGTCGGCTTCGGTGCCCAGCGCAGCATCACTCACCTGACCCTGATCGCCGGCTTCGCCTCGACCCTGTTCTGGCCGGCCACCGCCGCGCTGCAGGACCACCTGACCTGGCGCGAGGTCTATCTCGTCTTCGCCGCGCTGCATCTGCTCCTGTGCCTGCCGATCCATCTCTGGCTGCGAAGCCTGGCCAGGACGGCCGTCCCGGCGGCGCATCCGGCCGCCGCCGCGGTCTCCGAGGACGGGGGAGGGCGGCATCGGGACCACCGCGCCCTCCTGGTGCTGACCACGATCGGCTTCTCGCTCGCCGGCTTCGTCTCCTCGGCCGTGCTGGTGCACATGGTCCCGCTGCTCGGAGCGCTCGGCCTCGGCGCCGGCAGCCTGCTGGTCGGCAGCCTGTTCGGCCCGGCCCAGGTGCTGAGCCGGTTCCTGACCATGACGGCCGGCCGCCGCGCCAGCCCGGCCGGCCTCGCGATCGTCGCCGCCGGCCTGCCACCTCTGGCGCTCGGGTTGCTGCTGCTCGGCGCACCCGCCCTGGCGGCGGCGATCGGCTTCGCGATCCTGTTCGGGCTGGGGTCCGGGCTGAACAGCATCGTGCGCGGCACGGTGCCGCTCGCGCTGTTCGGGCGGTCGGGCTATGCCGAGCGGCTCGGTTGGATCTCCAGCGTCGTGCACGTTGCCTCCGCCCTGGCGCCCTTCCTGTTCGCCGCCATGCTGGAGCGGCTGGGACCAGCCCCGGCCCTCTGGCTGACGGCCGGCCTCGGCGGCCTCGGCGGGCTCGCCTTCCTGGAGATCCGGCGGCTGAGCAACCGCGTACCTCCAGCTGCTGCAGGTGATGCGGTGCAGACGGCCGGGTCGAACGGCGCGTCAGGGTTTCGGCGCGCCGCCCTTACGGCCTGCCTGCACCGCCGATGACGACAAGGGATGGCGCGACGTCCCTGATCGGTGCCGCCGCGCCGGAATTCGCCATCGGTCCCGTCCGGTCGGATCCGTCAGACGGATCCGGGAGGTATGGTCCACGGGGGCGGAGTCGAACCACCACAGCGCGAGCGGGGCGTTTACAGCGCCTTGCCTTCACCGATAGGCGAGCCCGTGGGCCGCGGAAGGCTGGCGGAACGTCGGGGAGTCGGGCCTGCGGCAGCGCCCGTCGCGAACAAGGACGAGCAGCGAACTCCCGCTGGGGCTGACTTCAACTACGGCTTGGAAAACCGACGCACGACCGCTCTGCCACCCTTCCGATCAGAAGGTGGACGATTCGCATGGATATCGCAGAGCGTGGGTCATGCGCGCCGTATAGCACAGGACCCGTCCGGTGGGAATGCCGGCACCCACCTGCTACCGAGCGACGTTACCGGAAAACGCGGCACGGGATTGCTCTTGGCCCAGGTCTGAGCGAAACAACGGTCGGACGCCGAACGGGAGCGCCCAATGCACGATACTGCCTATGAGCATGGCCGGTTGTTTTTCGAGCTGTATTGGGATCCGGCTTTTTCGGACGTCGTCGAGCTCGGCAGCCAGAACGTCAACGGATCGCTGCGGGACCATTGCCCGGCCGGCGCCCGATATGTCGGCATGGACATGGCGCCCGCGAACGGGGTCGATCTGGTCGTCACCCCGGGCGAGCCGTTTCCGCTCGCCGATGAATCTGTCGATGTCGCCGTGACCAGTTCCGCCTTCGAGCACGATGTGTGCTTCTGGGAGACGTTCCTGGACCTGATCCGCCTGCTGCGGCCCGGCGGGCTGCTGTATGTCAATGCGCCGAGCAACCATGCCTTCCACCGCTATCCGGTCGATTGCTGGCGCTTCTATCCTGATGCCGGAGTGGCTCTGGTGGCCTGGGCGGCCCGTCGCGGCAAAGCCGTCGAGCTGGTCGAATCCTTCGTCGCGGCGCCACGCGACGAAGGTTGGGCGGATTTCGTGGCGGTGTTTCGCAAACCCTCGGCTCGTCCCTTGGCCCGGCGTGGGCGCATCGCCGACCGCGGCCACGCCATGAACATCCATGACGGCGCCCGTCGGACCGGCCCGGAGATCGAGAAGGAACGGGCGGCGACCTTCGACATGCTGGCCGCGGCAGATCTGGCCGCGCGGCTCGCGCAAGCAGAGGCGGCGACGCGCGAAGCCGAGGGCGGGATCGCAGAGCAGCGCGCGGAGAATTCGGCTCTGCGGGAGAAGATTGCGGCCCTGGCGGCCCGGCTCGGTGCGCGGGAGGCCGAACTCGCGGACCTGTCCGAAGCGCGCCGGCGGTTGGAGAAGGAACTGGGAAAGATCCGGGCCAGCGCGTCCTGGCGGATGACGGCGCCGGTGCGCAGCGTTTCGGCACTGCTGAAGGGCAGGCGATAGGCGCGCAAGGCCGGCTCAGCCGCCGAGGGACACCCAGATGATCGCGAACAGGGTCAGGCCGATAGCGACCGAGGCGATCGGCAGCAGCGCCATGACGAGGGCGGCGCGGGACGCGGTCGTCTCGGTGTGGCTGCGGAACCGCCCGCGCAGGAAATGCCACGGCGACAGCCTCTCCCCCTGCGAATCGTGGCGGGAGATCCGCTGCGCGCCGAAGCCGAGCAGGCCGACTATGGTCGAGAACACGGCGGCGACGGCGAGCGCGAGGCCGAGATAGCCGTGGATGCCGAAGCCGATCGCGGCCACCAGGAACCAGGCCAGGCAGCCGATGAGGATCTTGTAGAAGGCCGACGGGAACCAGTCCCAGGTCGGCCGGTCGCGGTCGATGTGATGCCTTCTCTCTCGCATGGCGGCCTCCCCGGAATCCTCGGAGTCGCTGGCAGAGATCGAAGGTGACGTTGGTTCTGCGATGCCGCGAGGACAGGGGACGCGGCGATCTGCCGCCGCCTGGAAACGAAACGGCCCCGCCGAAGCGGGGCCGTCGAACGACGAAAGGACCGGCCGGTCAGACGAACTGGACCGTGACGATCTCGTAGCTCTTGGAGCCGCCGGGGGTGGTGACCTCGACCTGGTCGCCCTCGGCCTTGCCGATCAGCGAACGCGCCAAGGGTGCTGTGATCGACAGGCGGCCTTCCTTGATGTCGGATTCGTCCTGGCCGACGATCTGGTAGGTGATCTCTTCCTCGGTGTCCTCATCCGCCAGCGTCACGGTGGCGCCGAACTTGACGGTGTCGCCCGACAGCTTGGAGGTGTCGATGATCTCGGCCCGGCTGATCCGGTCCTCGAGTTCCATCACCCGGCCTTCGATGAAGCTCTGGCGCTCGCGCGCCGCGTGGTATTCCGCGTTTTCGGACAGGTCACCATGCTCACGCGCCTCCGCGATCGCCTTGATCACCTCGGGCCGCGCCACGCTCTTCAGATGCTTCAACTCTTCCTGCAGGCGGTTGTATCCCCCCGCGGTCATCGGCACCTTTTCCATCGCGCTCCAGTCCCAAAAAGCCAAAAAGCGTTGCGCCCGGCGTCCAGGACGCCGGCCTCCAGACCTGCTCGTATCCCTGCCCCCGGTGCTACCGCGCCGAACCTAGGTAGGATTGCAGCGGGGCGACTTCAAGCGCCCCGGCCTTCAGCGCGGCGATCGCCTCCACAGTCGCGCGCGCCCCGGCCACGGTCGTCGAGTAGGGAATGTTATTGACCAGCGCGGCGCGGCGCAAGCCGAAGCTGTCGCGCACCGTCTGGGCACCGTCCGTGGTGTTGAACACCAGCTGGACCTCGCCGTTCAGGATGGCGTCGACGATGTGCGGCTGGCCTTCCATCACCTTGTTGATGCGCCGGACCTTGAGGCCGCCTTCCTCCAGAGCCCTGGCGGTGCCGGTCGAGGCCAGGATCTCGAAGCCCAGCTCGGCGATGCGCCGGGCGACGGCGAGGATCGCCGGCTTGTCCCGGTCCTTGACCGAGACGAAGACGGTGCCGGACAGCGGCACCTTCTGGTTGGCGCCCAACTGGCTCTTGGCGAAGGCGCGGCCGAAGTCGCGGTCCAGGCCCATGACCTCGCCGGTCGACTTCATCTCCGGCCCCAGGATGACGTCGACGCCGGGGAAACGGTTGAACGGGAACACCGCCTCCTTCACCGCCGTGTACGGCGGGGTCGGGCCGGTCAGGGTGAAGTCGGCCAGCTTTTCGCCGGCCATCACCCGGGCGGCGATCTTGGCGATCGGCGTGCCGGTCGCCTTGGCCACGAAGGGCACGGTGCGGCTGGCGCGCGGATTGACCTCGATGACGTAGACCTCGTTGTCCTTGACCGCGAACTGGGTGTTCATCAGGCCGATGACGCCGAGCCCGTCGGCCAGCATCCGGGTCTGGCGCTCGATCTCCTGGACCACGGCGGCGGACAGGGAATAGGGCGGCAGGGCGCAGGCGCTGTCGCCGGAATGGATCCCGGCCTCCTCGATATGCTCCATGATGCCGGCGACATAGACTTCGGTGCCGTCGCGCACCGCGTCGACATCGACCTCGATCGCGTCCTGCAGGTAGCGGTCGATCAGCACGGGGTTGCGGCCGGAGACCTTGACCGCCGTGGTGATGTAGCGGCGGAAACCCTGCAGGTCGTGCACGATCTCCATGCCGCGGCCGCCCAGCACGTAGGACGGGCGCATCAGGCAGGGGAAGCCGACCTCCTGCACGATCGCCTCAGCCTCCTCGACCGAATGGGCGATGCCGCTCTTCGGCTGGCGCAGGCCCAGCTTGTCCAAGAGGTCGCGGAAGCGCTCGCGATCCTCGGCCAGGTCGATCGCGTCCTTCGGCGTGCCCAGGATCGGGATGCCGGCCGCCTCCAGGTCATGTGCCAGCTTCAGCGGGGTCTGGCCGCCGAACTGGACGATCACGCCCTTGACCGTGCCGCGCTCCTGCTCGACCCGGATCAGCTCGATCACGTCCTCGGCCGTCAATGGCTCGAAATACAGCCGGTCCGAGGTGTCGTAGTCGGTCGACACCGTCTCCGGGTTGCAGTTGACCATGATGGTCTCGTAGCCGGCCTCCTTCAGCGCGTAGGCGGCATGGACGCAGCAATAGTCGAACTCGATGCCCTGGCCGATCCGGTTCGGGCCGCCGCCGAGGATGACGATCTTCTCGCGGTCGGTCGGGTCGGATTCGCACTCGCCCTCATCGAAGCCGGCCTCGTGCGTCGAATACATGTAGGGCGTGGCCGAGGCGAATTCGCCGGCGCAGGTGTCGATCCGCTTGTAGACCGGCATCACCCCCAGGCCGCGGCGGGCCGAGGCGGCCTCGGCCTCGCTGACATCCGCCAGCTTCGCCAGCCGGGCGTCGGAGAAGCCGAGGCGCTTCAGCCGGGCGAAGCCCTGCGCATCCTCGGGCAGGCCGTAGCGCCGCACCTCCTCCTCCGCCGCGACGATCCGCTCGATCTCGCGCAGGAACCAAGGGTCGAACTTGCAGGCGGCGCGGATCTCCTCGACCCCGAGGCCGAGGCGCATCGCCTGGGCGATCACCAGCAGCCGGTCATGGGTCGGGCGGGCCAGCGCGGCGCGGATCACCTGGCTGTCCGGCGCGTCCATGGCGACGCCCGGGATCTCGACCTCGTCCAGGCCGGACAGGCCGGTCTCCATCGACCGCAGCGCCTTCTGCAGCGCCTCGGGGAAGCTGCGGCCGATCGACATCGCCTCGCCGACCGACTTCATGCTGGTGGTCAGGGTCGGCTCGGCGCCCGGGAACTTCTCGAAGGTGAAGCGCGGCATCTTGACGACGACATAGTCGATCGTCGGCTCGAAGCTGGCCGGGGTCACCTTGGTGATGTCGTTGGACAGCTCGTCGAGCGTGTAGCCGACCGCCAGCTTGGCCGCGACCTTGGCGATCGGGAAGCCGGTCGCCTTGGAGGCGAGGGCGGAGGACCGGCTGACCCGCGGGTTCATCTCGATCACGACCATGCGGCCGGTGTCGGGGTCGACCGCGAACTGCACGTTCGACCCGCCGGTGTCGACGCCGATCGCGCGCAGGACCGCGATCGAGGCATCGCGCATCCGCTGGTATTCCTTGTCGGTCAGCGTCAGGGCCGGGGCCACGGTGACGCTGTCGCCGGTGTGGATGCCCATCGGATCGATGTTCTCGATCGAGCAGATGATGATGCAGTTGTCCGCGCGGTCGCGGACCACCTCCATCTCGTACTCCTTCCAGCCGAGGACGGATTCCTCGATCAGCACCTCGCGGGTCGGGCTGGCGGCGAGGCCGGAGCGGACGATCTCCTCGAACTCGACCCGGTTGTAGGCGATGCCGCCGCCGGTGCCGCCGAGGGTGAAGGACGGGCGGATGATCGCCGGCAGGCCGACGGCGGGCAGCGCGTCGATCGCCTCGGACAGGGAATGCACCACCGCGCTCTTCGGCGATTCCAGCCCGATCTCGTCCATGGTCTCGCGGAACTTGGCCCGGTCCTCGGCCTTCTCGATGCTGTCCCGCTTGGCCCCGATCAGCTCGATTCCCAGCCGCGCCAGCGTGCCGTTCTCGGCCAGCGCCATGGCGGTGTTCAGCGCCGTCTGCCCGCCCATGGTCGGCAACAGCGCGTCCGGCCTCTCCGCCTCCAGGATGCGGGCCACGAACTCGGGCGTGATCGGCTCGATATAGGTCGCGTCCGCCAGCTCCGGATCGGTCATGATCGTCGCCGGGTTGGAATTGACAAGGATGACGCGGTAGCCCTCCTGCTTCAGCGCCTTGCAGGCCTGGGCGCCGGAATAGTCGAACTCGCAGGCCTGGCCGATGACGATCGGTCCGGCGCCGATGATGCAGATCGAGCGGATGTCGGTGCGCTTGGGCATGGGGCGGCCTGCTGGGTACGGGGGCACGCTCCCGAAGGAGCGCGCTCTTATAAGGAAGGAACGCGCGCGGGGAAAGCCCCGGGGCGACCGCATGGCGCAGGGCAGGGGCGACCTGTCGTCATCCGGACCCTGGCGAAAGCGGCCCCGGCGCCCCATTTCCTGCGCATCATCGGGCTGGAGGGCGGCATGGCGAAACCGGCGCAGGCGGCGCCCGTTGGCATCCGGGGGGCCATGGAGCGGGAGGAGCGGGACGGCCTGTCCTACGTCTTCTACGGCCGCGTCCTGGTGCTGGCGCTGCTGGCCCTCTACGTCGTGCTGACCATCCCGGTCGGACGGTCGGTGGCCTATCTCGGCGTGATGGCGGCCTTCCTCGTGCTCGGCCTGATCCCCTATCTGCTGCAGCGCCGCGGCAGCATCGGCGTCTGGGGCGTCGGCGCCTTCCTGGTGCTGGACGCGGCGGTGCTGACCTTCGTCATGGTGGCGCCGAACCCGCTGTTCAGCTCCGACCTGCCGGTCCAGTTCACCCAGCGCATCCCGAACTTCCTGTTTCTCCTCCTGTTCCTGTGCGGCGTGGCGCTGAGCTATTCGCCCAAGCTGGTGCTGCTGGTCGGCGGGGCCCTGACGGTCTCCTGGTCGCTCGGCTTCGCCTGGCTGGCGACGCGGCCCGACAGCATCGTCACCAGCGCCAACGACGTGGTCGACGGTCCGAACCCGGACGTCGTGCGCATCGCGATGTCGCTCGACCCGCACGCCGTCAGCAGCACGCTGTGGATGATCCAGACCGTCGTCCTGGTGCTGATGACGCTGGTGCTGGCGCTCGCCGTGTGGAGGTCGCGCCGGCTGGTCGGGCGGGCGGCGCGGATGGAGGCGGCCAAGGCATCGCTGTCGCGCTACTTCTCGCCCAACCTGGTCGGCCGGCTGGCCGCCTCGGCGGCGCCGCTCGGCGAGATCCAGCGCCAGCCGGCGGTGATCCTGTTCGTCGACATCGTCGGCTTCTCCGGCCAGGCCGAGGGGCTGGCGCCGGAGCGGGTGGTGGCGCTGCTGCGCAGCTTCCATCGCCGCATGGCGCAGCAGGTCTTCGACCATGAGGGCACGATCGACAAGTATATCGGCGACTGCGTCATGGCGACCTTCGGCACGCCGCAGCCCGGCCCGCGCGACGCCTCCAACGCGCTCAGCTGCGCCCGGGACATGTGCGCCGAGGTGGAGCGCTGGAACGCCAAGCGGCAGGCGCGCGGTGCGGTGCCGGTCGAGGTCGGCATCGGCCTGCACTACGGGCTGGTGGTGATGGGCAATATCGGCGATGAGCGGCGCCTCGAATTCGGCGTGGTCGGCGACACCGTCAACGTGGCCAGCCGGCTGGAACGGCTGAGCCGCCGCCTGGCCGCCCGGGTGGTGGCCAGCGACGCCGCGGTGTCCCAGGCCGGCCGCGAAGGCTGCCCGCAGGAGGTGCTGGCCGCCTTCGGCCCGGCCGGCGAGGCGGAGATCCGCGGCCGGCAGGGCGCGCTGGCGATCTGGACGCTGGCCGGCGCGGTGCCTCAGGATCAAATGGCGATCGCGGAATAGGAGGCATGGAATGACCGGCACAGACGGGCTGCGCCGCCGGTCGGCGGGCGAGACCACGGTGGCGCTGCCGTCCGGCGCCGCCATGCCGGTCCTGGGGCAGGGCACCTGGGGCATGGGCGAGGACCGGCGCGAGGCCGATGAGGAGGCGGCGGCGCTGGCTGCGGGCCTCGACCTCGGCCTGACCCTGATCGACACCGCCGAGATGTATGGCGAGGGCGGGGCCGAGGAGGTGGTCGGCCAAGCGATCCGCGGCCGCCGCGACGGCGTGTTCCTGGTCAGCAAGGTCTATCCGCACAATGCCGGCCGCACCGCCGCGATCGAGGCCTGCGAGCGCAGCCTGCGCCGGCTCGGCACCGACCGGATCGACCTGTACCTGCTGCACTGGCAGGGCCGCGCGCCCTATGCCGAGACCATCGAGGCGTTCGAGCGGCTGCGGCAGGACGGCAAGGCGGTCGACTGGGGCGTCAGCAATTTCGACCTCGACGACATGCAGGCCTGGACCGGCGAGGCGGAAGGCGGGCGCACGGCGACCAACCAGGTCTGCTACAGCCTGTCCGCCCGCGGCATCGAATGGGACCTGCTGCCTTGGTGCCAGGACCGCGGGCTGCCGGTGATGGCCTATTCGCCGCTCGGCCAGGGCCGGCTGCTCGGCAATCCCGCCCTCGGCGGCGTCGCCCGCCGGCACGGCGTGGCGCCGGCCACCGTGGCGCTGGCCTGGCTGCTGACCCGGCAGGGCGTCGTCGCCATCCCGAAGTCCAGCCGGGTCGAGCGGCTGCGCGACCACCGCAAGGCGCTGGACATCGTCCTCGACGAGGCCGATCTGACGGCGCTGGGCCAAGCCTTCCCGCCGCCACGGCGGAAGATGCCGCTCGCCATCCTCTGAGCGCCGAGGGCGGATTCCCGCTCCTTTCCGGCGAACAAGCCAGTCCGGTTCATTCCCGAGCCGGTATCTGCTCGTCCATATTCATCTACTGATAATTGAGCGTCGAATGGGAATTGCAAGTCTAAGCTAAATCAGATTGTGACTTCATTGTGATCTCTTCGTGTCCGAAAAGGAATTCGGCGGCTCGACAGCACGGGTTTTTGATGTAAGCTTCTGGGTACTGCTCGGGAGGACGACGGAATCTTCAGTGTAGGGCGTGAAGTGTGGGAGCCGGCTGTTTCCCCAGGGAGCATCGCCGGTTGATGGAAGAGGGATCAGCCCTATGTTGTCTCGTATGAAGCGTGTTCTCGTGGCCGCTTCCGCGGCTCTGCTGCTCGGCGCTTCCGGCGCCGCCATCGCCCAGGACCGGGCGCCCGCGCCCGTGGCCGCGCCGGCGGTGTGGCACGGGGATGCGACTCTCGACACCAAGGTGGACTGGCGCGACCATCGCAGCTGGCGCGACCGCCGCGACTGGCGGCGCGATCATCGCGACTGGCGCCGGGACTGGCGCCACGACCGGCGGGACTGGTACCGCGACAGCTGGCGCCGGGACCGGTGGCACCGCGACGGCTGGCGCTGGCGTGACGATCGTCGCCCCTACCGGTACGACTGGCGCTACTGACCGCGCCACGATCCGAGGATGATGAAGGCCGGCACCCGCGGGTGCCGGCCTTTTTCATGCGCGGAACCGGACCGGATCCGGCAGGGGCGGTTCGGCCGGGCCTTCGGGCGGCACCTCCGGCGGCGGCTGGCCCGGCTCGTTCGGCGGCGTGTCCGGCCGCGGGGTGGGCATCGGCGGGCGGGTGGGGTCGTCGGGGGGTGGCTTGGGATCGCTCATCGTCGCGGCCTCGCATCTGCGGGGTTGGCAGTCTTCCTGGTCAATTGCCCGCCGCGGTCCCCGGTTCCGGGGAACCCGGGGTCCGTCCGGGCCATTGCCTGGAAGAGACCACCATTGTGGGAGAGCGACGATGCAGGCCCAGGCAGCCCGCGATCTCAGCACGCGCGAGACCGAGCGGCTGATCGCCAGCGACAAGGTCGAGAACACCCCGGTGCGGCGGCCGAACGGCGACCGGATCGGCACCATCCAGCGGGTGATGATCGACAAGCGCACCGGCCGCGTCGCCTATGCGGTGATGACCTTCGGCGGCTTCCTCGGGATGGGCGAGGACTACTACGCCCTGCCGTGGTCGATGCTGACCTACAACGAGGCGCTCGACGCCTACGAGCTGGACATCACCGAGGATCAGCTGCGCGGCGCCCCGGCCCATGAGGCCGGCGACAGCTTCGACTGGGACGACCGGCAATGGGCGCGGCAGGTGCACGACTACTACCGCGTGCCGCCTTATTGGCTGTAGCGGCGGAACCAGGCTGGGAAGACTTGGGGCGGCCCCGCGGCCGCCCCTTTTTTGTGTCCGTCAGAACACCCACCAGAGCAGGATGATGCCGAAGGCCACGACCACGAGGCCCATCGAGGCGTGCAGCACCCAGCGCATGCGGCCGCTGGTCTCGCCCTGGCGGGCCTCGGTCTTGTTGAGCGTCGGCGGGCGCCCCTGGGGGTTGTCCTCCGGCATGTCGCCTCCTCGCTGCGGTGCCCCTGGTGAAAAGGCAACGGCGGGGCGGGGAGGCCGGTTCCGGGCTACGCCGTCGGCGGATCGACCGGATCGGGGTTGGTCAGCGCCGTCAGCACGTGGTCGCGCCAGGCGCCGCCGATGAACAGATAGTCCTTGGCGTAGCCCTCGCGGACGAAGCCCAGGCGCTGCAGCAGCGCCGCGCTGCGGGCGTTCTCCGGCAGGTGGTTGGCCATCAGCCGGTGCAGGCTCAAGGGGCCGAAGGCATAGGAAATCGTCATCTCCAGCGCCTCGCGCATCAGGCCCTGGCCCTGCTGCGCCGCGGCCATGTGGTAGCCCAGCGTCGCGGCCTGGAAGGCGCCGCGCGCCAGCATGTTCAGGTTCAGCTGCCCGACGATGCCGGCCTCCGGCCGGTCGATCCGGCGCAGCACCAGCCGCACGGCCCGGTCCTCGAGGAACAGCTCCGCCGCCTCGGCACCCCAGCGGCGCCAATGGGCCTCGGTGCGCCAGGCGGCGCTGCGCGGCGGCATCCAGGGGCCGAGATGGTCCCATTCCCGGTCGTGGAAGATGGCGAGATCCGCGCCGTCGGCCGGCCCGGCCAAGCTCAGGAAGACCCTGGGGCCGAGCAGGCGCGGCGGCTCACGCTGCGGCATCAGCGCTTGTGCGCGTCGATCAGGTCGACGAAGCGCTGGAACAGGTAGTGGCTGTCCTGCGGCCCGGGGCTGGCCTCGGGGTGGTACTGCACCGAGAACACCGGCCGGTCCTTCAGCCGCAGCCCTTCGTTCGAGCCGTCGAACAGGCTGACATGGGTGACCTCGACCGAATCCGGCAGGCTCTCCGCCAGCACCTGGAAGCCGTGGTTCTGGCTGGTGATCTCGACCTTGCCGGTGGTCAGGTCCTTGACCGGGTGGTTGGCGCCGCGGTGGCCGCGCGCCATCTTGCCGGTGGTCCCGCCCAGCGCCAGGGCCAGCATCTGGTGGCCGAGGCAGATGCCGAACATCGGCAGGCCGGTGTCGAGCAGCGCCTTGATCGTCGGCACGGCGTATGTGCCGGTCGCCGCCGGGTCGCCCGGGCCGTTGGCCAGGAACACCCCGTCCGGCTTGTGGCTCAGCACGTCCTCGGCGGTCGCCGTCGCCGGCACCACGGTGACCTCGCAGCCGGTCGAGGCCAGGCAGCGCAGGATGTTGCGCTTGGCACCGAAATCGATCGCCACGACCTTCCGTTTCGGGGCCTCCAGCGTGCCGTAGCCGGTGCCTTGCTCCCAGCGCGTCTGGTCCCAGCGATAGGTCTGGGTGCAGGACACCTCCTTCGCCAGGTCCATGCCCTCCAGCCCCGGCCAGGCCTGGGCCTCGGCCAGCGCCGCGGCGATGTCGAAGGCGCCGTCGGGGGCGTGGATCACCACCCCGGTCGGGGCGCCGGCGTCGCGGATGCGGCGGGTCAGGGCGCGGGTGTCGACCCCGGCGATGCCGATCAGGCCGAAGGATTGCAGCCAGTCGTCGAAGTCGCGCACGGCGCGCCAGCTCGACGGCTCGGTGATGTCGTCGCGCAGCACCAGGCCGCGCGCCGCGGTGGTCCCGGTCTCGACGTCCTCCGGGTTGGCGCCGACATTGCCGATATGCGGAAAGGTGAAGGTGACGATCTGCCCGGCATAGGACGGATCGGTCATGATCTCCTGGTAGCCGGTCATCGAGGTGTTGAAGCAGACCTCGCCGATCGCCCGGCCGGCGGCGCCGATGCCTCGGCCCCAAAGCACCGTGCCGTCGGCGAGCACGAGCGCCGCAGTGGCGCCGGGGGGCGGAGCGGTGTGGGACATGGCAACCTCGGGGTCTGAATTTCCAGGCATAAAGCACGGACGGCGGCGAGATTCCAGCCCCTCTTGCCCGCGCCGGCGGAATGGCCGCCCCGTTCTCTTGCCTATGTCGGCCGAATGGCCGACATTCGCGCCGCTTCTGTCAGGAGGATCCGACCATGCTGCGCGCCCAGTTCACCGACACGCTGAAAGAGGCGATGAAGGCCAAGGACGAGCGCACGCTCTCGACCGTGCGGATGATCATCGCCACGCTCAAGACCAAGGACATCGACGCCCGCGGCAAGGGCAACATGGACGGCATCCCGGACGAAGAGATCCTGTCGATGCTGCAGACCATGGTGAAGCAGCGGCGCGAGAGCATCGCCCTCTACCAGCAGGGCAACCGGCAGGACCTGGCCGACAAGGAGCAGGCCGAGATCGCGGTGATCGAGCGCTGGCTGCCCCAGGCGATGGACGAGGCCGAGACCGCGGCGGCGATCGGCACCGTCATCAAGGATCTCGGCGCCGCCGGCATGAAGGACATGGGCAAGGTGATGGCCGAGCTGAAGACCCGCTACGCCGGCCGGATGGACTTCTCCAAGGTCTCGGCCGCGGTGAAGGCGCAACTGGGCTGAGCCGGGTGGTTTGTCGACCGGAAGACGCTTATATTGAGCCTATGAGAAAGCCGGCGCCCATCCAGATTCCGGACGATCCCGAGACCGCCGCCAAACGTGCGGCGATCCGGGAGGGCATTGCCTCTGCCGATGCAGGGCGGATGGTTCCCCATGAGGAGGTACGGCGCTGGCTGCTCTCCTGGGGGACCGGCAAGCGGTTGCCGAAGCCTGAGTGCAAGTAGCCTGGACGCTTGAAGCGCTGGCTGACCTTGACCGGGTGGTGACCTATGTCGAGGCGGTCAATCCCTGGGCCGCGTCGCGTCTCGCGGTCCAGTTGATTGCAGCCGCTGACAGCCTGGAACGACTGCCGAGACGTGGGCGCCCGGGGTTGGAGTTTGCCACGCGGGAACTCGTCGTCATGCCCTATGTGATCGTGTATCGGGTGACCGGACAGGTCGAAATCCTGCGTATCTGGCACGGGGCTCAGAACCGCTGAGCCCGTGGCAGGAATCGCGTTAATCTAATCTCTTCTTGCCCGATAGAACCCCTGCATGTCCCTTCCTCCCGGCTTCCTCGAAGAGCTGCGCACCCGCCTCCAGGTGTCCGACGTGGTCGGCAAGCGGGTGCCGCTGCAGCGCAGCACCAAGGGCGAGTTCAAGGCCTGCTGCCCGTTCCATAAGGAGAAGACGCCGAGCTTCACGGTCAACGACCAGAAGGGCTTCTTCTACTGCTTCGGCTGCGGCGCCACCGGCGACGTCATCAGCTTCGTGATGCAGCACGACCGCCTGTCCTTCATGGAGGCGATCGAGACGCTGGCGTCCCAGGCCGGGCTGGAGGTGCCGAAGGCCGCGCCGGAGGACCGGGCCCGGTTCGAGCGGCAGAAGACGCTGTACGACGTGGTCGAATCCGCCTGCGCCCTCTTCGAGGCCGAGCTGCGCGGCCCCGGCGGCCGGGCGGCGCGCGACTACCTCAAGGGCCGCGGCCTGGACGGCGACACCGTCTCGCGCTTCCGCCTCGGCTTCGCGCCCACCGATAGCGGCAAGCTGATCAAGCATCTGCGCGGCCAGGGCTTCCAGGATGCGATGATCGAGGAGGTCGGGCTGGCCCGCCGGCCGGATGACGGGCGCGACCTCTATTCCTTCTTTCGCAACCGGGTGATCTTCCCGGTCGCCGACCGCCGTGGCCGTATCGTCGCCTTCGGCGGCCGGATCATGGAGGGGGACGGGCCGAAATACATCAACAGCCCGGACAACCCGCTGTTCCACAAGGGGAGCCTGCTCTACGGCATGTCCCGCGCCCGGCAGGCGGCGTCGCAGGGCCAGACCGTGATCGTGGCCGAAGGCTACATGGACGTGATCGCCCTGGTCCGCGCCGGTTTCGAGGCGGCGGTGGCGCCGCTCGGCACCGCCCTGACCGAGGAGCAGATCGTCGAGCTGTGGAAGATGGCGCCGGTGCCGGTGCTGTGCTTCGACGGCGACGAGGCCGGGCGGCGCGCCGCGTGGCGGGCGATGGACCGGATCCTGCCGCAGCTGAAGCCCGACCATTCCGCCCGCATCGCCTTCCTGCCGCAGGGCGAGGACCCGGACAGCCTGATCCGCGGCTCCGGCGGCGGCGCGGCCATGCAGGCGGTGCTGGAAAGCGCGCTGCCGCTGGTCCGGGTGCTGTTCGACCGCCAGACCACGATGCACCGGCTGGAGACGCCGGAGGGGCGGGCGGGCCTGCGCGCCGGCGTCGAGGCCCAGGCCCGGCGGATCGCCGACCCGGCGGTGCAGGGCCAGTATCTGGCCGAGCTGCGGGCCCGGTTCGAGGAGGCGTTCCCCTGGCGGCCGAAGCGGCAGGAGTGGCGGCCGGGCGGCAAGCCGCCGGCACCGGCCGGGCCCAAGCCGCAATCGATCCGCGACGAGCAGGACGACCGCCTGGCGATCTGCGTCCTCTTGTGCCTTCTCGCCGCACATCCCGGCCTCGGCGAAGAGGTCGGCGAAGGCTTCGCCATGATCGAGATCCCCGATTCGGGCCTCGATTCGCTGCGCCAGTCCCTGCTGGCGCGACTCGGCGATTCGCACAGCCACGACTCGGGCGGACTTGATTCGCAGCCGGCCCGGCCCTACCTGACTATTCCCGAAGCCGATGGATTGCCGCCGGCGTTGGTGGACCGCATTCGGAAGAAATGGCCCTTCACCCGGCCGGAAGCCCCTCTGGAGGAGGCGCGAGCCGGCTGGGCCATGGTCATGAGCCATCTCGAGCTGCGCGCCTTGCGGCGCGAGCTCGCAGATGCGGCGCGGGAGATGGACAGGCAAGGCACGGAGGCCGCGCTGGAACGCTGGCGCGGGCTGCATCAGGAGATCGTGCGTCGGCAGGCGGTGCCGGGCGGGTTCTGACCCGGCGGCCGGGATGAAGGTGATGCCGCGGTGCGGCGGGGCAGGTATGATTCGAGTCGTGCCCCTTCCTTGCGCGCGGAAGCTTAGGTATGAGAGCCAACTTCGGGTCACTCCCGACGGCGGCGGGTGAAGGGGCACGGGTGCAGATGGCAACCAAGACAGCGACGGCGGCGGGCGAGGCCGAGACGCGCGAGGACAGCGCGGACGGCGCCATGATGGACGTCACCGTCCAGGCGGTGAAGAAGCTCATCGCCAAGGGCAAGGAGCGCGGCTACGTCACCATCGACGAGCTGAATGCCGCCCTGCCGCCGGACCTGACCTCGTCCGAGCAGATCGAGGACGTGACCTCGAACCTGTCCGAGATGGGCATCAACGTCGTCGAGAACGAGGAGTCGGACGACACCGCGGCCGCCGGCGCAGATGCCGACGGCGAGGGCCGCAATGCCGGCAACCTCGACGACGACGATGTCGGCCGCACCGACGACCCCGTGCGCATGTATCTGCGCGAGATGGGATCGGTCGAGCTCTTGTCGCGCGAGGGCGAGATCGCCATCGCCAAGCGCATCGAGGCCGGCCGGGAGATGATGATCGGCGGCATCTGCGAGAGCCCGCTGACCATCCGCGCGATGATCGAGTGGCATTCCGCCCTGAAGGACGGGAAGATGCTGCTGCGCGACATCATCGACCTCGACGCCACCTACGGCGCCAGCCCGGAGGGCGAGGCGCTGGCCATGACCGAAGGCGAGAGCGAGGCCGAAGAGGAGGCCGAGGCCGAGCCGGAGGGCGAAGGCGAAGCCGCGTCCGGCGGGTCGGGCGATGACGATGACGGCGGCATCTCCCTCTCCGCCATGGAGGAGGCGCTGAAGCCGCAGGTGCTCGAGACCTTCGAGGCGATCGAGCAGACCTACCAGAAGATGCACAAGCTGCAGGAGCAGCGCCTGACCCATATCCAGAAGGGCGAGGCGATCTCCAAGCAGGCCGATTCGAAGTACGACAAGCTGAAGGAGGACATGGTCCGCCTGATGGACGGCGTGCACCTCAACAATGTCCGGATCGAGCAGCTGGTCGAGCAGCTCTACGCCCAGAACCGCAAGCTGATGGGCCTGGAAGGCCAGTTGATGCGCCTGGTCGTCGAGGGCGGGGTCAGCCGCGAATCCTTCCTGCAGAACTATTTCGGCCATGAGCTCGACCCGAACTGGATCGAGCGGGTGCGCGGCCTGGACAAGAAGTGGGCCAAGTTCGCCGAGAAGAACAGCACCTCGGCCCAGCGGGTGCGCGGCCAGATCAGCCAGATCTCGGACGAGGTCGGCTTGCCGATCTCGGAGTACCGCCGCATCGTCTCGACCGTGCAGAAGGGCGAGAAGGAGGCCGGGCGCGCCAAGAAGGAGATGGTCGAGGCCAATCTCCGCCTGGTGATCTCGATCGCCAAGAAGTACACCAACCGCGGGCTGCAGTTCCTGGACCTGATCCAGGAGGGCAACATCGGGCTGATGAAGGCGGTCGACAAGTTCGAGTACCGCCGCGGCTACAAGTTCTCGACCTATGCCACCTGGTGGATCCGGCAGGCGATCACCCGCTCGATCGCCGACCAGGCGCGGACCATCCGCATCCCGGTGCACATGATCGAGACGATCAACAAGCTGGTCCGCACCAGCCGGCAGATGCTGCACGAGATCGGCCGCGAGCCGACCCCGGAGGAGCTGGCCGAGCGCCTGCTGATGCCGCTGGAGAAGGTGCGCAAGGTCCTCAAAATTGCCAAGGAGCCGATCAGCCTCGAGACGCCGATCGGCGACGAGGAGGACAGCCATCTCGGCGACTTCATCGAGGACAAGAACGCGGTCCAGCCGCTGGACGCCGCGATCCAGGCCAATCTGCGCGAGACCACCACGCGCGTCCTGGCCTCGCTGACGCCGCGCGAGGAGCGGGTGCTGCGCATGCGCTTCGGCATCGGCATGAACACCGACCACACGCTGGAGGAGGTCGGCCAGCAGTTCTCGGTGACGCGCGAGCGCATCCGGCAGATCGAGGCGAAAGCGCTGCGCAAGCTGAAGCACCCGAGCCGCAGCCGCAAGCTGCGCAGCTTCCTGGATACCTGAACGAACCGACAGTTGAGTCTCGGAACGGGCAGCCTTCGGGTTGCCCGTTTTCGTGTGCGCCAGGCATGGCGCGAGGTGCGAGAGCACCGAGAGCCGGGAGTGGTGCCCCGGTTTGTGACTTGGAGGTGAGAGTCCTCTGCGGGCCT